>QQUM01000638.1 GCA_008501545.1 Calditrichota bacterium | reverse complement strand
CGTCCGAAGGTGGAAAGAGTGCGGGGCGTTGAATATGCGGATTATAATACGGGCTGCCTGCGGAGATGCACACAAGTTCAATATCCAGCGATTCAAGCAGCCGCAGGAATGCGAGAGGCTCGGTCAAATCCAGACCTGTGGCACCGGTGCCACCAAATGCGTGGTTATAGTTATTGGTAAATTCCGGTTGCCCGATATTTCCTTCGCCGGGCGTAAAAGGCACCCAGTCGAAGGCGCTAAGACGAACTGCAATCTGTAGCTCCGGTACTGTTTCCCGGATTCCTTTCACTATTTCGCGCAAAAAACGCGTACGATTTTCAAAGCTGCCACCATAGCGCCCCGGACGTTCAAACGCGCTGAGAAATTCATGTCCTAAATAACCATGGCAATGTTTGATGTCAACAAAATCGAATCCGGCCTGATGGGACAGCCTGGCAGCCTTTATAAAATCTGCAATTAATTGTTCGATCTCTTCATCATTTAATAATGCTCGCTTGGTATCGACGTTGAATTTTGCGTCAAGAAGGGGATGCTTGTAAAGCGTTCGTGGTTTCAACTGTTTGTCGGGATCCGGTCTGGCAAAGCGTCCGGAATGGGTCAATTGCAAGCCGACGAGAAGGTCATCCGTTCTTCCGGAGCTCGCCAGGTGATGTACTGTTAATTCTTCCCGCAGCGCTCGTAGTGCTTCGATGTTTTTCTCATTGATTAACAACTGATTGGGATTGGCCCGTCCATCCGGACGGACAGCGACAGCTTCGCCACCCCAGATGAGTTTAGCTCCGCTAAGGCCGAATCGTTGCCAGCGCCGTATAGTCTCATCGGTTGGTTGGCCATCAAATGTTCCATCCCAGCCTTCCATCGGCAGGATGCAGAACCTGTTTCCAATAACAAATCCATCCCGTATTTTATAAGGTTTTACGAAAGGCGAATTTACCGGAGTTGCCAGCTCTTCATCGGTGGGCAGATCAATCCCCAGTTGTTGAACATAGGATTTAAATTCACCGATATTTTTGAGAGATGCAATTCGACGGTATTGTGAGGATTTATTCGTATTGTTAGACAATTTAAGGTTCCAGAGTGTAATTTAAGCCTTTTTACATGTCATGAATTCGAAAGAAGCGAAACCACGATGCACTGCAAGTACCTGGTGGTTTGGAGATATTGGAAATTTAAAGAACGAGTATACACTTTTCAATATTTGAAATCAACCGGGAATTTGTTCAAGCGCAATGTGTTACGATGGCATTCGAATAAAGCGCGAGCATTTGTAACTGTCTGCAGATCTCAATTTAACACTGAATCTTTTTCTGCGTTTAGAATAGTCACAATTCGCCACAAAATGGTAATGGATCGGATAGGAAAATTGGGAAGTATGGAGTAAAACAAAAAAAGGAGATAAGTTGCTTATCTCCTTTTTTTGATGTTGGTATGAAATTTTAATCAGTGGAGCTGATCAGGATCGAACTGACGACCTCATGACTGCCAGTCATGCGCTCTCCCAACTGAGCTACAGCCCCATTTTTGAGTGCGAAAAATCGCGATAATTCAAATTAAAGTCAAGAGATTTATTCATTAAAATTGTCACAATACTTTTCCGTTCCTGCGAATTGCCGACATATCATATCGTACGAATTAGTTTAAAAAGATAGTTTAGGATACAGCAGCATGGACATGCATAAGAGTAGTGGCGTGCCGTACTTTCTGCGGACTTATATGATCTGGATTATGCCGGTATTCGTCTTGTTTCTTTTACCACCACCAACTGAAGTTTATGGCCAGAAGAACGCTTCCGCTGCGCAGGAAACAGTTAAATCCCGCTTGCCCTGGCTGGAAACCAAGTCATCTGAAAAAGATGAAAAAATTATTGATTTTGGAAATATTTATGCGCCTAAATCTCAAATTTATAAGAAAAAAACTACAGATAATCACAAGACAGTCGAAAAGAGATTACAATTACTTCTTGACGAGAAAAAACAGCTGGAAAAAATTTTAAAGCAACTCAACCGTAAAAAACAAGAATTACGCTTAAAGGTCCGGCCAAGAAAAAAACGACGTTGTGCATAAAAATTTCTTTAAATCTTGATATTGCTCAAAGATAATGCTGGTTAGAAAGGATGTTTAACCATGTTCTGGTGCGAAGGAAGCGCAGTGCAGCGCATAGATCGTAGGTAGTATTAAGGTTCTCAATCCCCTGGGCCCGAACTGGTATAGTTCGGGCTTTTTTTTTGGCTACATTTGCATTATTTATATGCTATTTTTCTTGCAATTGTGTCTTGATGGTTTTACAATGAATTTTGTGTTTTGACCATTTCTTTCGGATTCTACATCAAATGAAATAATGTACTGTATTCTTATGTTAGAACACCAGTTCATTTAATAAAGCAATCCAAATTTATAAATGCCAAAGGAGTAATATAAAATGGCTGATAAAGTGCATGACGTCGTCATTATCGGATCGGGACCTGCTGGCTATACAGCTGGCATTTATGCTGCAAGAGCCAATTTAAAACCGCTTATGTTTGCAGGGGCACAGCCGGGTGGCCAGTTGACGATTACCACAGAAGTCGAAAATTTTCCTGGATTTGCGGAAGGCATACAGGGCCCACAGCTTATGGATGAAATGCGCAAGCAACTCGAAAGATTTGATGCAGAGATTGTCTATGATGTTGTCACGAAAGTCGATTTGTCCCAACGTCCTTTTCGCATGTGGGTGAATGATAAAGCATACCAGAGTAAAACAATTATCATTTCAACCGGCGCCACAGCCAAACTGTTGGGGCGGGATGATGAAAAACAATTGATGGGACATGGCGTTTCCGCCTGTGCAACCTGTGATGGATTTTTCTACCGGGATCAGGAGATTATCGTTGTTGGTGGTGGGGATTCAGCGCTTGAAGAAGCCACCTTTTTAACAAAGTTTGCATCGAAGGTAACCATCGTTCACCGTAGAGATGAATTCCGTGCTTCCAAAATTATGCAGGACAGAGCCTTGTCGCACGATAAAATAGAGGTCGCATGGGACTCTGTCATTGAGAAAATTCATGATCCGGAGAAAAACAATGTAACCGGTGTCACATTGAAAAATGTTAAAACAGGCGAACTGCGTCAATTGCCTGTAACGGGTGTGTTTATTGCAATTGGTCATCATCCGAATACGGCCATGTTCAAAGGTCAGTTGGAAATGGATGAAGATGGATACATCATCAATAAGGAGCGGACGATGACAAGTGTCCCCGGTGTATTTGCTGCAGGCGATGTGGTTGATAAAATTTATCGCCAGGCAATTACAGCAGCGGGAATGGGATGCCAGGCTGCGCTTGACGCGGAACGTTACATTGAAAATTAAATTTCGACAATAAAGGCTAAACGGGAATTTCTTAATGGATTTATGAACGAATGGGCTTAATAAAAGAACACTATTTTGTAAGATTTCCTATTTTCTCTTCTGCAAAGTGCCATATTTCGATTGTATTTATATAAGTATATTTTATGGAAGAGTAAGAAATTTCCGCTGGTTTTTATTGGGTTTTTGTAAACGGAGA
>QQUM01000668.1 GCA_008501545.1 Calditrichota bacterium | reverse complement strand
TGTTAAATCAAAGCGTATGTTGTCGGAATAGCGATAGGTTACGCGTGGACGAAGATAATAATCCTGATCGGATGGTGAAAAATAACTGAACCAGGTCAACCACAAGGTTTCATTCATCATTTTCTTCGTTAAGCGAACGGTGACCAGGTGTCGAACTTCATCCTTCAGCGCTTCGATATCCATCAATTGCATGTTACCAGCCAGCAGTAGTTTGTAATTGTCTTCAACTGTGGCAAAGTCCTGAATGATCTCCGAGTAGTACTGGATACCCAAATCCAGGCTTGTCGTCAGGGAACGTTCGTAGAGAGCAAGGTAACGCAAAGAGGAATTCGGGATCAACGGATCATCGCCGTTCTCATCTTCTTCAGAGTAATAAAATCCACCTTCGAAAGAGACAATTCCACCCAGAGCAGCGCCCCGTGTTGAAGCGCCATAGACTTGCAACTCGGCAAAATATGGGGTAAATCCAAAGGGCTGCTGACTAAATTTCATCGCCAGTGGATTGTTCCAGCGACCTTTGTATGCGTACAATGATGATGTAAAGCCGGCAATGGACTGCAATTGAAGACGCACCGCGACTTCAGCATTTTTCCATTCTTTTGATGTGGTTTGGGTTGGCATGAGCCACCTGTCATGCATCATCTGCTCCATGGAAGGATTCACCGATCCGTAACGGCCCTGGGTCATTAAATTAATGTCGGACTGCGAAAAAGGCATAATTGATAAATCCACGGCCTGCACCATCGGCATTTCCGGGTACATGCTGAAACGAACAGCATCACTCGGCGCTTTGAGATATTCGTCCTGACGTCCTGAAAAGAAAGAAACCCAGTCCTTGGCAAAAACATCATTGATAAACATCAAATCGCCAACGCCCCAGGTTTGCACCTGGCGCCCGATTTTTACGTCCATCCAATCCAGCGGTGTTGTGGTGAAATAGGCTTCACGAATATCAAGTGTCGAATTTTCCAAAACATTATCATTCAAAAAATCGACCTTAAAAAACAATTCACCTTTATCTGATGAATGGAGATATTTCAATTGCACGCGTTGTTCGCCAAGTGCATAATATTGTCCATTCCCCGGCGTACCCATCGCGGTCATTATATTTTCGTTTTCTGTGAATTTGGGCGCGACACCAAATTCAACAAAGCCATTCCATTCCTGCGCAAGCAGCAGTGAAGGGAACGCGACGAAGATGGTTAATAGTTTTAATACTTTATTCATTTTATTTTTCCATGAATATTATGATTTAATTACTTGAGTGAAATATGCGGCTTTTTCAAATAACGCTCGGTAAAATACCGATCCTTGATACCGATATCATATTTGATTTGATGAAATGTAATAACCGTGTGCTGTTTCTTGGCAACATCTTCCATTTTACGTTCTGTGATCGTCGGAATGCCAGAGACATCTTCAATGGTTTCTGCAGTAAAAACGCGCGTCAATTCACCTTGCTTGTTGTAATATTCTTCCCGTAGTGGCAATTTTGTTTCTTTGCCGATAAAGGTAATTTTGTGGGCAAAATAATCTTCTTCTTTCGGTGTTGATTTGATTTTATAGGCGAGACGGTCGCCAACTTTTTCTTCACCCACTAATTCATGTTTATCTTCCGTCCAGATACGACCGGAAACATCTTCGTATGAAAAGTCGGAACCCACAAACGAGCTGGCCTTATCACTTGCTGCAATCTTCTTAACGAGGTCAATCGCCGGCACGTAGAGCATACGGTCGTCATCACCGTCAACATGTTTTTTCACCAAAAAAGTCATGCGCTTAATATCAGAAGGTGCGCGGAAATAAATAAAATAGAGCTGATCGCCACCGTCTTTCACATCTTTGCGGACCATGGTAAATTCTTTGGTTTTGGTGCCGCCATCACTCGTCACCAGCGTCATTTCCACCTTGGCTTTTCCATCTTCTTTCGCATAGTAATAGTTTAAATGACTTTCCTTCATCAGGGATTCTGCATCCTGTGCGAACACAGTACTACTCAATGCCATCATCAGAACAGCAACAAGAATTGTTTTTACGTTTTTCATTTTTTTCTCCACTTATTTTATTGTTCTTTTCGATTTATTAGTCAGTTGGGAATCGTGCCCCGTGTTATGAATGCAGGACACGATCGAAATTTTAAGCTTCCAGAGTCCATCCCCAAATGCTCATTTTTCGTCATTCCGTCATGCTTTTAGACGGAATCCATTTTTTCAGCCTCAGCCAATTTTGGATTCAGGATAAAAACATTCCGGAGTGACGCCTATTCTGAACGGACACTAATTTGAAACCGGATAAAGCCGCTTCTGCAAAATGTTTGAAATTGCAGGCAGTATTATCAAGGTTGAAAAACCTGAAATCAACATGATTGCGAAAAAGAATGCACCCACAGTCAAATAAGGGACCAGATCAGCAAAAAATAATGGCACAAAGCCAATAGCGATGGCGATAGTGTTCTGCAGCATTGCTGTTGCAGGTTCACCGAAAACGCGCATCATCGTTTCTTTGTAATTGTTCGTGGTCATGTGAATCAAGCGTGAACGCTCGATATAATGTATACCAAAGTCGATCGATAAACCAAGCGTTAAGGATGAAAGCACCGCAATCGGCATATCGTATGGTTTGCCAAAATATCCGATAAGTGCATAAATGAGTGCAATTGTCAACGTGATCGGGATCATGGCAATCAATCCCCAGCGCAGCGAGCGGAAAAGAAACGTAACCATCAGAAAAACGGTGATATATGCACCGATGAGCGAGTTGCCCATTCCACCGACCATTTTCTGCTGCCAGACTGTGTTGATATAATTCAATCCAGCCCAATCGATCGTGATGCCGGCTGGTGGTTGATGCGCTGCAACAAAACTGTTGATTCGATTTACAACACCTTCCATTGCTTTGTTGTCACCTGTGCTGAGCTGTAACCACAAATGGGCCGCATCATAATCGCGGGTGACGAATTTATGCAGATCATCCGGCGATTCACCACCTTTGGCGAGAAAGAAATACTGGCCAGCTTCATCTTTACTCTGTGGCAATCGGTAGTAAGTATCATCGCGGCTGCGCAATTCCCAGCTGACCTTCCGCAGCAAATCGAGTATGGATGAAACTGAACCGACGGTATTCGATTCTCTCAACGCTTCTTCTTCGACGCTTGCCATATATTTCAACAATGCCGGTGTTTTGAATGGTTCGTGGGCATCAGCCAATTGAATTGATTTCTCACGAAGCTTGTCCAGCTCTTTGGCAAACAGTGTTTGGGCAACAACATCTTCACTGAGTTCAGAGTAAAAAGAAATATCGTTTACGCTGTCTTTTCCGTACAGGATTTGGTAATCTGCATCAAAATAAAGTGTTCGTACGCCACCTTCTGCAAGTAAATCCGCCAGGTCGGCAAATTCGAGTTCTTCGGCCTCTTCCAAATCTCGATCAGTGGAGTTTTTGCGTTTCAAGCTTGTCTTAAATTCTTCGATTTTCGCACTGTATTCATCAAGAAATGTATTCACGGTTTCTTCCGTCACTTCCAACGCGGCAACGAATTGACTT
>QQUM01000154.1 GCA_008501545.1 Calditrichota bacterium | reverse complement strand
CGAATGATTCGACAGTGTTGTGCACTTCCGAGGCTTCCATAAAAATCTCAGTGCTGCCGCACCAAACGATTACAACACGATCGAGATTATTTGAGGATTTAAAGTTGCGAATGTCCTCACGAAGCTGTTCGGCCAGCTCCATTTTGGTTTTTCCCTTTTTGACCCATGAACCATTCAGTTTTTTCACATAAGCCGGATCGAAGACAGCTTTCATTGGCTTGATAGCAGAAAGCTCATCCTTTATTTGGTCCAAAAGTTCCATTTGTAAAACGCCTGCGTTCAATGCAGCTTCATATACATTGTCTTCAAATATATCCCAACCGCCAAAAACCAAATCGCCCATATCAGCCAATGGAACAAAATCTTTGATCAAAGGCGTACGATTATCCGTCCGTTTTCCTAACCGAATACTGCCCATTTGTGTCAGTGAACCAATGGGTTTGCCTACGCCCTTTTTTACGGCGATACATCCAGCAACAAATGTTGTTGCAACAGCGCCCATCCCCGGCGTTAAAATGCCCAGTTTCCCGGTTGCTGGTTTAATATCTACTCCTGTTTTCATCCGAACTACCTTTCATAAGATGTTTAAAAATTAAATAATATGTTTTTAGAATACCTTGGAGCAAAGGTTTCAGTTAACGGTTTTACAATGTCTCTGTTTCGGAATCGACTTGTTGTTGCGCCAGTTTTTCGCGACGTTCCTGATCCCATATATGATAAAGACGTTGCATTGCCGTATAATTAGCCATAATAGCGATCAGTATAATTGCCAGAATTAAAATATATTTCTGGAAAATCGCACTGAAACCAATGTAGACGATGCGCTCCGGGCGTTGCATGTAGCCAACGCTGCAATTAAAACCCAACGCCTCAGCGCGAGCCCGTACGTAACTAACCATAACTGAACCACCCAATGCTATGTTCACACTTACTGCTGCAATAAATGCGATGACTTCATTCATTGCACCGGTCCAGGCCTGGAAGATAAAATAATAGGCCAGACCGAAAAACATGATAACTTCAGCGTACCGATCAAGTGTGGAATCGTACAATGCGCCGAATTTGGTTTCCCGCTTAGTAGCTCTTGCAACACGTCCATCGATAATATCAAACGTACCGGAAAGCAGAACGAGAACACCTGCAAAACGTAAATTCCCCTGCGAAAACATGTAAGCCGCAATAATGCTTACTATAAATCCGATTGATGTAAAAAAATTGGGATTCAACTCAAGCTCGATAAAAATGTTAACCAGCGGTTGCGTAAAGCGCAAGTACCAGTTTTTCAAGCTATCGGATAAAAAGTTAAGTTTCATTTTTCATTCTTCTTTGTTTATGTTCAGATTTGTATCCATCAACGATGATAACGATTTCACCTTTTCTTGGACGGTGCGTGAACTCTTCGATCAATTCCTGCGCCGTCCCACGGATAAATTCTTCAAATTTTTTTGTTATTTCACGAGCGACTACAATTTTGCGATTTCCCAAATATTCCCCGATTGCCTTAATCGTTTTTAATAACCGATGCGGTGACTCATAAAGTATAATCGTGCGTTCTTCATTTTTTAAACATTCAAAAAAAGTTTTTCGGCCCTTCTTCACAGGCGGAAATCCTTCGAAAACAAAACGGTGGAGCGGCAAACCCGAAACGATGAGTGCCGGTACAAAAGCCGTAGCGCCGGGAACAGGCACTATGGGAATCATCGCTGTAATACATGCATGAATCAAAGAAAAACCCGGATCTGAAATTCCGGGAGTACCTGCATCTGAAATAAGGCCTATATTTTTTCCGCTTTGTAACTCACGCAAAAGATAGGGAAGTTGTTTTTCTTTATTGTAGTCGTGAAAACTGCAAAGCTTTGTTTTTATCTGAAAGTGTTTTAATAAGAGGCCACTGTGGCGCGTGTCTTCTGCTGCGACGATATCCATTTTCTGTAACGTTTCTACCGCACGGCAGGTGATATCGCCGAGATTACCTATTGGTGTGCTGATAATAAATAGCGTGCCTGTATTCGCTTCTGTTTCCGTATTAATCGCCTTGGGTTTGTTTAATATTTCAGAGCCAGCCCCGGCAATTTCTTCCGGAGTCCGACCCAATTACAGCCAATTTTGTGTCAAAACACAATCGATCATAATAACGAATTAGCCCTAAAAAGTCAAGGCGAAACAGCTTCACCTATTTGTGCCTGGAGAATGGATTTATGAATGATTTTTCAACGATATTACAGTAAAATTATTCACCCATACCTGCCATAAATATTGCTTTTTATGCAGTAATTATTATCATTGCACAAGTTTAATTCGTTGGTGGAAATTCAATACTAATCCGGAAAGGCTATCCATGGATTTTTTGCAAACTCTTGGAATCAAGGAAAAGAATTTTGGTTCATCTACAGGTGTGGAATGGGGAGCGACTACTGATCAGGGTGAAATTAAAAGTATTTCCCCTGCAACTGGTGAGCTCATTGGTTCGGTGTATCTTGCTTCAGAAGCTGATTATGAAAATGTTATTGCAAAAGCACAAACTGCATTTAATGAATGGCGTAATATGCCAGGCCCCAAACGTGGTGAAATTGTGCGACAATTGGGCAATAAGTTACGTGAATACAAAGATCCGCTTGGTCATCTTGTTTCATTTGAAATGGGAAAATCGTTACAGGAAGGCATGGGCGAAGTACAGGAAATGATCGATATTTGCGACCTCGCCGTCGGCCAGTCACGGCAAATGTATGGTTTTACGATGCACTCTGAACGGCCCGATCACAGAATGTACGATCAGTACCACCCGCTCGGCATTGTGACAACGGTCTCTGCTTTTAATTTTCCGGTTGCGGTCTGGTCATGGAACGCAACGCTTGCCGCGGTTTGCGGAAATGTAAATTTATGGAAGCCCTCTTCAAAAGTACCGCTGTCTGCAATTGCTGTTCAGAATATTGTACAAGAAGTCCTGAAAGAAAACGATTTGCCCGAGGGTGTATTCAATTTGATTATTGGCCGTGGCTCCTCAATCGGTGAAAAAATGCTGCACGACAAGCGTATTCCACTTATCTCGATCACAGGTTCCACACGCGTTGGACAGCACGCGGCCAAGATTATTTCAGGCCGATTCGGGAAGAGTATTCTCGAACTTGGCGGAAACAATGCCATCATTTTGACTGAAAATGCCAATCTAAAACTCGCGATTCCAGCCATCGTTTTTGGCGCTGTCGGTACTGCAGGCCAGCGCTGCACATCGACCCGTCGCGTTATCGTTCATGAATCCATTTATAAAAAAGTGAAATCATCATTGCTTAAAGCTTACAACGGCATAAAAATCGGTACACCCATGGATGAAAAGAATCATATGGGACCGCTTATTGACCAGGATGCAGTACAAATGTATTTGGATGCCATTAAAGCTGTTAAGCTGGAAGGTGGAAAGTTGCTTTGCGGCGGTGAGGCGCTGTCCGGCAAAGGCTACGAGTCTGGGTGTTATGTCACACCGGCTATCGCCGAGGTGGAAAATCACTACGCTATCGTTCAGGAAGAAACCTTTGCCCCATTGCTTTATCT
>QQUM01000755.1 GCA_008501545.1 Calditrichota bacterium | reverse complement strand
AGACAGCAACGAAAACAGTACGCGCTACGAGCTCGATAATTACGAAGTCGACAAAGCGCTGAAAAGTTCATTCTTTCAGTTTAAGATTCCCGCAGGTGCGGAAGTCGTGGATATGCGATAGACGTGTGCATTATTCAATTAAGCAAGGATTTTAATGTTTGATGTCATGCCGGCATGCGTTTTGTGCAAGCTCCCGAATAGCGGGATTTCCACTGCGTTTCAACCGGCATCCCACCAATTGTTGCGGATTTTAATTACGGATTTAACCAAAATTTTGAGGTGAATTCAGCCGGATTCTGTTATTTTGCCGAGAAGTGCAAAAACCGAATCACGAGGAGATCTTCCAGGTAGCACACAATAATGAAACAAGATGCCCGGCTAGATTGACTTTATACGGAAAATTCTTCCATACCAATACAATTCATCCCTTATTCCTTCCAGATTCAAAATATTTTCCAGTTCATTCCTGCTCCAAAATTAAGATAGTGCCACAGTTTTAAAGGTCTGCGCCATTCGTGCGATAAATCATTTAACATTATCCTATTAACCGTTCAAACACACTCTAGGGGTGCTTTTTCCTACGCGCAGGAGGCAAAGGGAAAAACAAGCGGTTTAATAACAATTACAGAATAAACACCATTTTGAATTTTAGCATGGCGGCAGACTCATGAAAAAATTTCATCTAATGAATAGCCTTGTTCTCACAGGTTTATTTCTCTCACTATGTTTTCAACCTTTAAAGGGGCAAAATCCGGTAAGTGACCCCGCCGCAACGAATCATTCCAAACAAAAAGCATCACTTTATTATCTGGGTGAGCAAAATGAATTGCTCATCAAAGTCAATATTTGGGGCTTCGTTAAAAAACCGGGGCAATACCTCGTTCCTACCGACACGGATTTAATTTCGTTGATTTCTTATGCCGGCGGACCACTCGATGAAGCAAAACTCAAGAAAGTCAAAATTATTCGCAACGAAGTGCTTTTGGCTTCAGCGTATCAAAAACAAGGTTCCCATTATGCGATGAATGGCAATACGGGAGTACCAGCAACACCAGGTCCAGGTGACCAGCTTTCCGGTAAAAAGATGGAAAAAGTGCTTACCATCGATGTGGACAAATTTCTTGATTCTGGCAATGAAGATCTTATCCCGGAATTAAAACCAGGCGATACGATCGTCATCAAAGGTTCAACTTACCATTTGTTCTCAAAGGTCATAGAATTCGCTTCGAAAATTGCGGTTTTCGCACAAATCTATTTTTGGGTGGAAGCAGCGAAAAACTAAGCGCTGATGAAATCCCGGATCCTCTCTAAAATGGTCGCATTCGTTTCTTGTTTGAGGGACGCATGGACATCATATTTGACATATTCGAAAAGGAATTATAAAAATGGATGATAAGTTTGAACACGAACTCTCTCTCAAAGACTTGATCCGTATATTTTATCGTGGTCGATGGGTTATTATCTCCAGTTTTGCAGCGGTCATGTTTCTCACGACCTACTATACATT
Organism: Calditrichota bacterium; assembly: GCA_008501545.1. GTDB lineage: Bacteria > Zhuqueibacterota > Zhuqueibacteria > Zhuqueibacterales > Geothermadaptataceae > Bioreactorimicrobium. Next base: position 2,047 of record QQUM01000755.1, on the reverse strand, counting down.
TACCGTGACTCCGGAATATGAGGCATCCGCGAAAGTCATCGTGCAGGAAGAATCAGCACGTGGTATGGATATCTTCGACATTGGCGGCTTTATCCAGCAGGAAACCATGATCAACAACCAGGTCGAGATTCTTAAAAGTCGTACGCTGGCAGAGACGGTGATTCACAATCTACAAAAGTCAGAGTTGGCCAGCCAGCTGGAAATTTTGCGCACAGGGAAGTATGCTGAAGATCCCAAAAGCATGATCGCCGGTTTTAAGAGCACCATTAAAAGTGTGCTTGGAATGACGGCTTCGGAAGCGGATTATTCGTTCGATGACAAAGTGGGAGATTTGATGGAGCACAGGCTGTCGATCACACCGCTGCGCAATACCGATATGATTGAGATTAAAGTGACGGCAGTTACGCCGGATGAGGCTGCTTTTATCGCCAATAACCTGACAGTGGCGTACCAGGAGAAAAATCGTTCCATGAGCCAGGAAGAAGTGAGGCAGGTGAAAGAATTTTTGGAGGACCAGCTTGGCTCGATTAAAACACAGTTAGCGGAGTCGGAGAACGCGCTGCGTGATTTTATGCAGAATAAAAAGGTTGTTGCATTATCGCACGAAACGGAAGAGCTGATCAAGAAATTAGCAGAGTTTGAGGGCTTTTACCACGAAGCGCTGACCTCGCTGAATTCATTCAGGGAGCGGTTGGCGTATATAAATGAACAGTTGGGAAAAAACCGGCAGAATTTCGATATCGAGTCGATTTCTGCGGATACGTATTTTGAAGAATTGAAAAAAAGTATGGCGATTTTGCAAAGCAGGCGTTCTGCCTATATGGCCAACCTGATCAACCGCGGCGTATACAACGAAAACGACATGGAATTGAAGAAATTCGATGAACAAATCGCCGGACTGACAGAAAAACTGAAGACGGAACTGGCAAAACTGGCATCACAGGATATTGTGAATCCTGTCGCGATGAACGAGCAGTTGTTTAAAAGCAAGGTTGAGGTGGAAGCAAACATCCAGGCGCTTAAACCCAAGGTTACCTCGTTGAAAAGCATCGTCGATGAGTACACCGGTAAACTGGAAAGTCTGCCGCAAAAAAGCTTGCAACTGGCACGGCTGCAACGGGCTGCAAAAGTCGACGAGAAAATTTACCTGATGATGAAGGAGAAATTTCAGGAATCCCGCATCACGGAAGTTGGGCAATTGGGCGATGTGCGTATCATCGATCCGGCAAAACCACCGAAAAATCCCGTTCGCCCGAAAAAAATGCTCAATATGATTTTGGGTGTCATCGTTGGGCTTGGTCTTGGTGTCGGCATTACTTTTCTACTTGAAGCGATGGACAACTCCATTCGCACAAGCGAGGATGTGGAACGGATTGGTGTCACAATTCTCGGTTCTATTCCAGTGATTAAGGAGCAGGAAACTTATAACAAAATTAAAGTGCAAAGCAAAAATATGCAGAATGGAACGCCTGACGATGTGAAACGCATGGCATCGCGCTTGATCACGCACTTTGCGCCCAAGTCGCCGATTTCCGAGGCGTATCGGACGTTCCGTACAAATATCCAATATGCGAAAATCGACCGGCGGCTGCAAACCATGCTGGTCACCAGTCCCGGACCGGGCGAAGGAAAGTCAACATCCGCGGTGAACCTGGCGATTACTATGGCGCAAATGGGCAGCCGTGTGGTGCTCATCGACGCGGATTTACGACGGCCGGTTGTTCATTCGATTTTTAATACGGATCGTCGCATTGGTTTAACCAACTTGCTCATTGGCCGGGCGAAATTGGAAGAAACGATTGTACAAACCGAGATAAACAATTTGAGCATCATTACATGCGGGACGCTGCCACCGAATCCTTCCGAGTTGTTAGGTAGCGAACCGATGGACAGGCTGCTTGTGGAATTGAAAGCCAAATTCGACGTTGTCCTTTTTGATACGCCACCGGTAATCGCGGTGACGGATGCGGCGGTTTGGGCAGCAAAGTGGATGGCGTTGTGCCGGTGGTTAAATCCGGCCAGACCGATAAAGAAGCCTGCTTCCGTG
>QQUM01000001.1 GCA_008501545.1 Calditrichota bacterium | reverse complement strand
ATCAGCCTTAAACTTAAGAAACAGCCCTTTCGAAATTGTCACCACAAATCCAATGCAATTGGCAAGCAAAGGCATTTTAGGCTTTGATATCGTACTGCTGGCCAATGTGCGGGGTATCGATCAGCAAAGCATTACGCAGATCAACGAACTTGTTGAACAAGGTGGGAGCGTTGTTTTTCTGCTCGGCGATAAAATTGATCAATCGCTTTTTAATAAATTTTTTAAAAATTTAGCTGGCTGCCGCGTTGATGGCAAAATTTTCAATTCACCGGAAAGTGAGAGCGGATTGCTTCTTCTTGCCAACGACCGTGAACACTTTATTGTACAAAAATCTATCGAAAGTGATAATGTTTCTACCCGTATTTTTCAGTCATGGCAATTAAAACCGGAGCAAGACACGAACACCATACTCTCTTTTGATGATGGTTCACCAGCGCTTCTCGAAAAACGAATGGGCAAAGGCCGCTCTCTCGTTCTGAGCTTTCCACTGGATGCTGAATGGTCAAATTTTCCTGTGCAACCTACCTTCTTGCCACTTGCTCACAGCATTATGCATTACTGCACACCGAAAGAAGCAGCTAAATCTTATTATCTCACGGGGGATGTTATCTCGCTGGATAAAGAATTTAATCTAAACGAGAAGATTTCGATTAACTATCCAGGGGAGAGAAGCGAAACCACGCAGCTTTCAGGTGGGCAATTCAATAAAACTGAAAAACCGGGAATTTATCAATTTAATCAAAATGGCAAGAAAATGATTGCCGCAGTAAATGTCGATCGCCGGGAAAGCGATGATATTTTCGAGCCTGTTGAAAAATTTCAATCGCGCCTAACGACAGAAGGTGAAATAGCAAGCAGTAAACGTATTATTCGCGCAGGGAATTTTTCGCAAATCGAAATTGAACAAAAGCAGAAATTCTGGCGTGTTATTTTAGTCATTCTCATTCTGCTCGTTTTATCCGAAACTTTGCTGGCTAATCGTATTCCGAGGTAGAATTCCATGGATCAATCAAATATATACAGGACACAATCCCGGCTCTACAGAAAAATCAATGCTGCTATTCACCGCTGGCGCCGCAATACAGCACTAAAAGGTATTGCCATTGTTCTGGCAATTTTTGCGGTTGGTATCGGACTCATTGCCTTGTTGTCTTCCACATGGACAACTGCCCCTTATTTGATTCCAGGCATAGCTGTTGTCACCATTATTCTTTTTTTGATGGCCATATTTCGCTTTATAATTCTTCCGTTTCGACACGATATTTCAGCTGAACATATTGCACAGCTGCTGGAATCCGAGCATCCTGAACTGGAAGACCGCCTGATTACAGCGATGGATTCATCTATCCGCCGGGGTGGTGTCGATATTTATTGGTTAAAAAAGATCGTTGCACAGGCGAGTGAGCGGACGAATAACATTTCATTTGAAAAAGCAGTCAACCGGAGTAATCCGGTCGTTTGGTATGCGCTGCTTGCCACTGCGTTCGCTGTTCTCCTCAGCGTTGTCTTCTTTAAAACACAATGGACACCACATATTACCCAAATGGTCCATTCTGATTTTAAAGCGCCGCAACCCCTGCCTGAATTATATGTTGCGCCAGGAGACCACCGCATGATGCGTGGCGCAGGTTTACGGGTTACCGCCACCGTGAAAAATTATGTACCATCGGATATTATGCTGTATTACGATAATGGAGATTCAACCTGGCAGAGTGTCATAATGCCACCACAGGGAAGCGATCAGGCGGATGTTGGCTATGCGTTTTTTGATGTACAAAAAGAGTTCGATTATTATGTAAAAGCCGAATCGAAAATTAGTGATATTTTTCATGTTTCATTATATGATGCACCACAAATCAAGCAAATTGATCTCACTTATAATTACCCATCGTATACAAAATTAAAAACCCATTCCGAAAAAGACGTGGGTGATGTATGGGCGCCAATTGGTACACGGGTGACTGTGCATGCACTTAGTTCTGTGCCCGTCATTCAGGCAGAATTAATTCTGGGAGATGAGCAAAGCATCGACATGACGATGAAGACGGATACTACTATACAGGCATCATTCGTGGTAAAGGGGGATTCTTTTTACAAGATCAGGTTGGAAACTGCCGACGGTCTCGATAATTCGCCATTGGCTGAATATTTTATCCGTGCATTAAAAAATCAGCCTCCAGCCATTACGGTATTGCGACCAAATCGGGACATCCAGGCAACGATGCTTGAAGAGATTCCTGTTAAAGCAGATATCAGTGATGATTTCGGCATGCAGGATGCAGTTCTTGTTGTCCAGGTGAACAGCCGGGATGAGCAGGAAATAAAACTGCAATCCACAGATGCAAAAGCGCTGAAAAATGATTTAACTTACCAAACACAAGAATTCTCAACGTTGCTCTATCTTGAGGATCTTAACGTAAAGCCCGGTGATTTTTTATCATATTACTTTCGAGCGGAAGAAGGCAAAGATAAAGCAACTGTTTCCGACATGTATTACATCGAAATTAGTAATTTTGATAATATTTACAAGGTTGCAACGAGTGCCGGAAGTGGCGGTGGCGGAGGGAATGCACCGCAATTTGCCAAGCTGCAAAAAGATATTATCACGGCGGCAAACAAGCTTTTGCAAAACAAAAACGTGATGCCGGCAGAAGAATATACGATAAATCTTGAGAGTCTTTTTAAAACCCAGGTCGATGTGCGAACGAGTATTGAGTCTATCGTGCAAAGGGCGAAATTGCGCGGCCGGATGTTGCAACAGGAGCAAAACAGAATCGTGGACGCTCTCGCTGATGCTGTTGCGGCAATGAAACTGGCAGAACCCAGGATTGAAAATGATTCATTAGAAACAGCAATGCCTCACATGCGCATAGCATATCATCACTTAATAAAGGCAGATGTGCTCGTTCGTGAGAGACAAATATCAAATAGCCGGGGCCACGGGCAGGGTGGAGCGCAAAACCAGCGGGAACTAACGCGTCTCTTTCAGGATGAACTGGAGAAGATGAAGAGCAAGTACGAAACCCTGCAACAAGGCGATAATGAGCAAGTTCAGCAGGATAATGATGAAGCATTGCGGCGTATTCAGGAATTGGCCCGGCGACAAAATCAATTAAATCAAGCCAATCAGCGCCTGGCCCAACAAAATCTCGCCGAAGAAGAAAAACAACGCGAAATTAAAAAATTGCAGCGGCAACAGGAAGAGATCAACAAAGACACACAAGAGTTGATGCAGCAAATGGCTGAAAACAACGCCCAAAAGCAGCAAAATGCTGAACAATCTGCACAATCCAGTAATGAACTGCGAAAAGCAAGTCAGGCAATGAACCGGGCTACTCAAAAATTACAAAAAGCACAACCGCAAAATGCCCTTGCAAATGGCCGTGAAGCATTGGATCGCTTACGAAAGCTTGAAGAAAGTTTACAGCAGATGCAGCAAGATGGCTTGCGAGATGAACTGCAAAAACTGCAAAAACAGATGGAAACTCTGGCACAAAGTCAAAAAGATCTGACTGAAAGCACCAAACGCTCTGCAGGGAGTGGAAGACTTGATTCGACAGCAATTGCCGAAAATCGTGAACGGCAGGAATCGATTCGAGATAAATATGAATCAACATTGGATGAATTGGATAAAATCTCACAAAACAGGGACAACGAACAGGCAGAGGCAAAACGTGAACTGAAGCAAGTTCAACGGGATCTGGCCAGGAAAAATCTTGAAGAACACATGAAACAAGCGGAATCACTTCTGGAAAAAAATCAAGTGCAGGAAGCAGAACGCCTGATGGACTCAATTCACAAATCGCTTGCTTCAGCAAATCAGGATTTAAATAAAGCCATGCAAGGTTTAAAGAAATCCAGCGATCAGGAGTTACAAAAGGCGCTGAATGAAACAAAGGCGCTTCGTTCCAAACTTGAAGATTTACTCGCGCAAAATAATCCTGAAAACAGGCCTGCCGGGGGCTCCGGAAGTGAAAAATCTACTGAAAAACTTCAGGAAGAATTATGGAAATCACGGCAGCAGTTCCGGGAGTTATCAAATCTGCTTTCAAAGAATCCCGAAATGCGAGAACACTTTCGCGACCTCGAGAATGCAACCAATGGCATCGTACGACAGACGTTGCCCGGTTCACAACGTCTCGATTTAATTGAAGCACAGCTGGTTTATAAAATGAAACTGATAGAAGCGGAATTGCAGGCACAACTTCATATTGAAAATGAACTTGAAGCTGTACAAAACCTGGAAACTGTATCTATTCCACAAGAATACCGTGATCTCGTCGAAGAGTATTTCCGCAATCTTTCATCCACCAAAAGAAAATAAAGCAGGACGCAATTTGCATGTTCGAATTTCTTTTTAAATATTCGCCAATCGTCTTCCGGGATGGGCTCATTTCTGCTAGAAATATACCACAATATACACTTGTGATAGCTCTTTTACTGCTCATTTGTCTGCTTTTTGTTTTTATCGCATACCGCAATACACGGGCGCCAATTTCAATTGGTCTTAAATCCGGACTCTTGTTTTTACGATATTTCATCCTTTTCGCACTTCTCTATATTCTCATTGAACCGGTGATTACAATCTCTGAGGTTGTCCCGAAGAAAAGCGCAGTCATGCTGCTTGTTGATTCATCAAAAAGCATGCAGATTCAGGATGCAGCGGAAAACCAAAGCAGAACAGATGCCGTTAAAAATTATTTGTGGGGTGATAAGGACAATATTATCAGTCGTTTGCAAGAGAATTTTCATGTATTGACTTATTCATTTAACTCTGAAATTTCAGCACTTGACAGTGGTCATGCATTGCAGAATAGCGGTGAATTAACGGATTTTGCGAATGCATTGTCCTTTGCTGTCACCCGCACAAAATCACAACCGGTCTCTGCAGTTGTCCTTGTTTCGGATGGTTCGGTCGTACAGCGTGAAAAAGAAACTGTCACACAGGAAAACGATCCGCTGAAACTGGCGGCATTTCTCGGACAGAAAAATATTCCGCTCTTCACGGTCGGTGTCGGTTCGCCGATTGAGTCGGATGTGCGTCTCGTATCCGTCGATACCAAACCGGCGCTCCACGGAAACGGGGAAACCCAAATTTCTGCATTTATTGAACAAAAAGGTGCACAGAATGAGAATGCCACTGTGCAAATTTGGGAGGATGATCTTCTTGTTAAATCTGAAAATATAACGCTCTCGCAGGATTATACACGCTTTGATACACAACTTCAAACTACGGATAGAGGATTTCATAATTATGTGACAAAGGTTATTTCAGCACAAAATGAAATTGTCACTGAAAACAATGAAGAAGCCTTTCTTGTCGATAATCGCGAGAAAACGGGAAGAATATTATATATCGAGGACTTGCATCCCTGGGAATTTAAGTTTATTAAACGCGCACTTGATCGCGAGCCACTCATCCAATTTACCTCATTGGTTCGCACTGGTAAAGATTTTTATCGCCAGGGTATCCGCAATAAACATGAACTCGAAAATGGATTCCCGACCACGAAGAAAGAACTCTATCAATTCGATGCGCTCGTAATCGGCAGTATTGATGCATCGGCCTTTTCACAACAACAACTCAATCTCATTCACGATTTCGTTTCGATCCGCGGCGGCGGATTGCTCATGCTGGGTGGACCGAAATCATTCTCCCAGGGGGACTGGCAAACAACAAATCTTGCTGATATGTTACCAGTTGCACTTTTCGGTGAGGAAATAGCAGTCCTGAAAAGCCAGCAGGCGATATACCGTACACCTTTTCAATTGCGTTTAACGGCTGACGGTTACCGTTCGCCGATGCTGCAATTTTTTGTCGATGGCAAGGAAAACAAAAAAGCATGGGATACATTGCCGTCCCTTTTAGGTTATCAGCTGGTCGGCGGTGCTAAACCCGGGGCAACAGTTTTGGCTTCTCATCCGGCGTCACGTGATAAAGATGAACATGTTGTAATTGCCAGTCAGCCTTATGGGCGTGGACGAACAATGGTCATGGCAAGTTCTTCATTTTGGCGATGGCGAATGCGATTGCCGTCAATGGACAACCGTCATGAGCAATTCTGGCGGCAGATTGCGCAGTGGCTTGCGCTTAACACACCAGCCCCCATAAACATCGAGGTTGAAAAGAACGCCTTCGCGCTAAATGAAAAAGTTGCCTTACATTTAACTGTACTGGACAGCCAGTTTCAGGTTCTCCCTGGCGCGCAAGTTTCCGTTCAGGTTAAACAGCCTGTCGGCCATCCTGATGCGGGTGGATCGCAGGGAGATCCACCGGTGGGGAAAACTCTGAACCTGCAACCTGTGGCAGATTTGAATAAGCCCGGGCATTATGTTACTGAGTTTACTCCCCATCATGAAGGATTCCATGAAGTTGAAGTTTTTGTCCACAAGAGCGATGGCGGTTATGTAGGACATGCAAATGCCGGTTTCATTGCAACCGATAAAAAACGTGAATTTCTCAATCCGGCTATCAAGGAAAACTATCTTCGGCACATGGCGCAATTGGCAAAGGGACAGTATTACAGGATTGATGAAGCGAATGAATTGCCTGAAAAATTGGCAGTGACTGAATCGAGTTACACAAAAATCGTTGAGAGAGACCTTTGGGATGCACCGTTTTTCTTTCTGTTGATCCTGTTGTTTTTTACTGTTGAATGGTCGCTTCGCCGTGCAAAGGGGTTGTCATGAAAAATATACGAATTTTCGGATTCATTTTATTTCTCTTCCTTATTTCTGTTTGTAATGCAAAAGCGGAAAATAAAGTCCTGATCATTGCCGGGGCAGGAGGGACAGCAGAATTTGATTCTCTTTTCTTTCAACAGGCACTTGAATTGCAGCAATTACTTATTACAAATTATGGATATGGTTCTGAAGATATAACGGTGTTCGTTGCAGATTCACCGGATTCTGCACGTCAGCAATTTCCCCAAAGTACCGCATTGAATGTTCAAAATTATTTTAAATCCGCGACCTCAGAACTTACAGCTCAAGATGATTTCTTCTGTTTTCTCATCGGCCATGGCAGTTATGATAACGAATGGGGAAAATTTAATTTACCCGGTAATGACCTTCGTGATTTTGATTATTCCCGACTTCTTGACGGGATCCATGTGAATAAAATTCTCTTTATTAATATGGCAAGTGCAAGTGGAACATTTATTGATAAAATCAGCAAAAAAGATCGCATTGTAATCACTGCGACACGCAATGGATTTGAGAAAAATGCGACTGAATTTGCTAATCAATTTTTAGAAACGCTTCGCAATTCGAAGAGCAGTGATTTAAACAAGGATGGCCAGTTATCAGCGACTGAACTGTTTGTTGCGACGCGCGACAGAGTTGTAAAGTACTATGATGTGAACAAACAACTCCGTCCGGAACATCCTTTAATTGAGGATGATGGGGATGGCTTTGGTACAGAAATGCCCGATTTGCAAGAAGGTGATGGTATTATCGCCGGTGAAATATATATCGCGCAACGTAAATCAACGCAAAAGAAAATTGATTCATCATCGATGCAACCTGTAACTGCATCGGACATGAAACGTGAAAATATTCTTGCCAGGATCAAAGCGCTCAAAAAGAAAAAGACGGTGATGAATGAAGACGATTATTACGATGAATTGGAAAATTTGATGGTAAAGCTGGCTAAATTGAGTCAGCAAAAATAATAAGGGTAAAAAAGAGGAATCATCACTTGATTTTGTCGCATTTTTTCTCTTAATTTTCCGCCAATTTTTATCATAGGTGAAAGCAAAATTTTAGGAGAAAAAATGCTTTTTAATGTTGTAAAATTAATCCATCTGCTATCCGTAATCTTTGCAGTAGGTACATTTATTGTTCAATTTTTTGTTCTTGTAAACAATTTCCGCTCTGAAGAAACACCAATGCGCAGAGCGAGTGAAAATATCGCCGTTGATGTCGGCAAATACCTGGGATTACCCGGTTTATTGCTTGCATTATTAAGCGGTCTTGCCCTCTTGTTCCTAAACCCATCCTATTTTTATTCAGGATTTTCTTTGCATGCAAAAATTCTTCTTGTCGTTTTTGTTTTTGGCTCAAGCCATGTGGCTCATAAGCGTTTAAAAAACATTAAAGCAGCCGCTAAAATACAGGATGAAGTTGCTGTGAATGCAAACAAAAAGCAAGCAAAGAATCTCTTCGTCATTACCGGTTCATTTTTCATTTTGATAGTTTATCTCATCGTTATAAAACCGTTTTAAATTTTTATCCATAAAGTTCTTATCGTTATATTTTTAAAGTCTCGAAGAGTTGTGCGAACAGCGAAAATGAAATCTTGTTGCAAAAGGGAAAAATTTTTCTATCGTTATAAAGCATTTCCTGCTCAACTTCGTTCATGGTGCGTGTTTCTTTTCACGTCGGTCGCTTGTACCAAATGCGATAAGAAAAAATGCAGTTGATGAACCTGGAAGATAATCACGTAACATCGATCAGATTATTTTGATGGTTGAAGTCGTATAAGAAAAAACGCATCAATTTTTACGGGGGATTTCCCATTTCGCTTTAAATATACGTGTTATTCCGCCGGTAAAAGTTATCGAAGAAAAATAAATTCATCCGGAGCCAGGAACCTTGCTGGTCATGCAGCGTTAGCCGCCTAAAAATGTTGATTAAAAACCCATTGAAGGAAAAATGCATAAAAATGATTTCATTCTTCAAATTTAAAAATATATGTCGACAGCTTGTTGTTTTCATTTTATTTGTAATTTCCCTGCCTCATGTTCTCGTGGCACAACTAAGCCAGTGGACAACTTTTACAGCGATGCGGGAAGTTGTTGATTTTATTGAAGACGATGGAACGATTTGGGCGGCAACAACCGGTGGCTTGTTGGTTTACTCAATCGAGACAGATACGTATGAATCGTTTACAAACACCAGCGGACTTTCATCAAATGATATTACAGCAGTAGCACTTGATAAATACAATCGTGTCTGGGTTGCACAGTCCAACGGATTTATTCATGTTTTTGACAGTGAAAGCCGGGAAGTTGTCGATGTTATCGGTGTTTATGAATTGGATAATATTTATATCAACGATATGACTTCAGCTGGCGATACGATGTATGTTGCATTGCAGGACGGCGTGAGCGAATACCGTATTGATCGGGATGAATCGAAAGAAATCTATCGGCAGTTAAGTGATAAAATACCGGAAGAATCTCCCGTATTCAAATCAATGATTTTGAATAATTATCTTTATGCTGCAACAAACAGTGGCTTGGCAAGAGCGGATTTGAATTTACAAAATTTGAAAGCTCCCCAAAGCTGGTCTGCTTATACGACTGCCAACGGTTTGCCCTCAAACGTTATACAAGATCTCAATATATTTAACAATAATCTTGTCATTGCGACAGACGCCGGAATTGCACTGGAAGAAGGAAATAGTATAACAAGTTACGCAGCAAGTTTACCTGAAAAAGATATATTATCGCTGGCAGTAAAAAATGAAAATACAGCAGATGTGCTTTATGCTGCATCTGCCCGGAATATTTATTTTTCATCAGATTTACAAAACTGGACATTATTGCCATCTGTTGTGAGTTCGAACAATCAAATACAAAAAATAGAATTCGTAGGGGATAAATTATGGGTTGGATTCGTTGCAAAAGACCTGAAAACGTCGCCTTTTACCCTGGCGCAATATGATGCTGGTTCCACTTTCTGGACTACTTACTCACCAGATGGTCCAAAATCGAAAACCTTCAATTCCATATCTTACGATAACACCACGGGAATACTCTGGGCTGCTTCTCAAGGCATAATGGCCTATGACGGAGAGATGTGGCATAATTTCGAAGATGCCGGGGTGTTCAGCGCAGGCGATTTTCGTAAAGTGGCCGTCGATCACCAGGAGCGTGTATGGTTTGGTCATTGGGGAAATGGTGTCTATCTTCTTGAAGGAACACCGGACGACTTTACTTTTCAAACCTTTGATCAGCAAGGGGGGGGGTTGTCCCCAATATCCACAGATAGCAATGGAGATTACGTCGTTGTTGATGAAATTTTTGTCTATGCAGCTGGAAATGTCTGGATTTCTAATTTTATTCCTGCATCAGGACGCCCAATCGCAGTTGTTACCCCTGAGCTAGACATTTGGCAATATTTTAGCCTTGCCGAAGGCATTCGCTCATCGCACATCCACGCCATTATTGAGGATACGCGCCGGCCAGGATGGATATGGTACGGCAGTGGTGGTGTCCATTCCGGGCATTCTGGAAATGGTGTTGGTGTGATCGTTCATAACAATACTTTGTCCGATAAATCTGATGATAATTATGTCCAGGGATTTAATACCGATGAAGGCTTGCTTTCACTCGACGTGCGGACCGTAGCACAAGATCAGGACGGTACAATGTGGTTTGGTACGCCGGAAGGCCTGAATTATTGGTTGTCAGGCGCAACTGTAAGTCAATTTATCGGCATCTCAACGAATGATAAAATTATAAGTACAGATATAAAAATCATCAAGATCGATGCAGCGAACAATAAGTGGGTCGGCACAAGCAGTGGTATCACCGTAATTGGACCGGATAATAATCGATTAACACATTACACTACTGACAACAGCCCAATAGTCAGCAATGATATCAAGGATTTTGCTTTCAATTCACTAAACGGTGATGTTTATATTGCGACGACACAAGGGTTGTCGATTCTCAGTACACCATTTTCTGCACCAAAAAAAGATTTTTCAAAAATCACCGGCTATCCAAATCCATTTGTGATTGATTTATCAGGCAATACGTTTAAGTTTGGAAATCTGAAAGCATCTTCCGGGATTCGAATTTTTACAATTGATGGTGTCATAGTTCGTGACTATGAACCCGGCAGTTTTTCAGGCACATTACCGGAATGGGATGGAAGAGATGAAAATGACCAATTCGTTGGCAGTGGTATCTATTTTTTTGTGGGGTATACAGATGATGGTGACTCCGGCATCGGGAAAATTGCTGTAATTCGAAAATAAAAAGTATGCTTAAGAATATTTTTATAAAAAATTTTGCGATTGTTGATGAGCTATCGATAAGTTTTCAGTCGGGATTGAACGTTTTTACCGGGGAGACAGGCACTGGAAAATCAATTATTATTGGTGCAATTGGTGCTCTTTTAGGGGACAAAATTGCTGCATCTGCGGTTCGCGACGGTGCAGAAAAAGCCATCATAGAAGGTGAATTCGATATTCATAATCTTTCCGAAGTAAAATCCTTTCTGCGAAAAATTGAACGCGATGATGAAGGCAATTGGCTGATCCTGCGAAGAGAAATAAACGCCAGTGGCCGGTCACGTACTTTTATCAATGATTCACCTGCAAAATTGGATGACCTCATTGTTCTTAGTGATTTTTTAATTGATCTTCATGGCCAGCATGACCATCAATCTTTGTTAAAAGTTGAATCCCACCTCGACTTCCTCGATGCTTATGGGAGAACACATGAACTTCGTGATGACGTTTCGGCGTTGTTTAAAACCGCAGAAAAGTATCGTGTTGAAATCGAGTCGCTCAAGAAAAAACAAGAAGAATACAATACACAGGAAGAATTTCTCCGATTCCAGTTAAAAGAAATTGATGCCATTGCTCCGGCTGAAGGTGAAGAAGATGAACTTCTTGCTGAAGAAAAAAAGTTGGCTAACGCCCAGACAATCCTTGAAAAAATAAACACTATCTCCAATTCAATTTCACTTGATGAGAGTTCAGCTGCTCATCTCATTTCACGATGCCTTGTCCATTTAAAACAATTAGCTGAAATCGACGACCAACTTGCTGTCCATGTAAATGAAGCAGATTCTGCTCTCATAATTCTCGAGGAAATTTCACAATCACTGCAGATGTACGCCGGTAAAATAAGCACTGACTCTCAACAGCTGGATGAAATTCGTAACCGGCTCGCTGATTTTTCTTATTTGAAAAAGAAATATGGACCCGGGATTGGCGATGTCATTGCAAAACGAAATGAAATATTTACATCATTAAAAAAACTCGATTCTCTCGATGAAGAGATTGAAAACCTGCGCAAAGAGTGGAAAAAATCGATTGATGCCTATCTTGATAAAGCATTGGCATTGTCGCACGCGAGGACAAACGCCGGAAATCAACTAACGAAACATATTCCGCAAGTTCTGCAGGAATTAGGGATGGCCCAAATTGAATTTAACGTGCAAATCCAGCAAACGGAAGTTGCATTGGGTTGGTTAAAGTTGAAGGATAAATTTTTAAAACCAGGCATAAAAGGGATAGACCAAATTGAATTTTTTATCAATACAAATCCCGGCCAGCGGACACAACCCCTGGTACAAATAGCTTCCGGTGGTGAGGTCTCGAGAATTATGCTTGCTTTGAAATCCGTGGTTGCACATGCTGTGGATATTCCGGTATTAATTTTTGATGAGATTGACTCCGGCATAAGTGGAAGAATTGCACATGCTGTCGGGCAAAAAATGAAAAGCCTCTCCAATACCCACCAAATCATATGCATTACACACCTTCCTCAAATTGCAAGTGCTGGTGATTGGCACTTTCAAGTTGAGAAAACAACACATAATGGAATAACGTCAACAAATGTACGTGCATTGGCTCGAGATGAAAGAGAGTTCGCCATTGCCCAATTGTTGGCAGGTGATAAAGTAACACAGCCCCATCTTGATAGCGCCAAAGAATTATTGAAATAAACATACATTTTTCTTCCTCAATTTCCCGCATTTATAACGTTAAGTCTGTATAATATTTCTGTATACCAATAGTGGTCCTTAACAAACCTTCACGGATGAAAGGATTGAACTACAGCTTGGACGTGCAAACAAAAGGAGCACAAGAAAAATGAACAGAACACAAAAGATTCTTGGAAGCGCAATCATCAGTCTTCTTCTGATCGCAATGACAATGTTACCCATGTGTGGCGTCAGTCTGCAGCGTATTAATCCTGGAATGGAAGATATGTCCATGGTTGATGAAACTGATGGCGAATATCAGGATGACCTTCTGGGTGATTTCGAATCATTTGATGAAAAGGGGGCCGATGAATTCTCTGATGCTGATTTCAGTAACGAAGTTGATGCATTTGAAAATCAGGATTTAGTCGGTGATGCTTCAGCAGAAAATTCATCTTCAGATGATTCCGAATGGAGCGACGACGGTTGGGGTGATGACGGTTGGGGCGATGATAGCTGGGCCGATGACAACAACAGTGCTGATAGCGCCAATGACTTCACCGACAATACCGGCTCTGATGATTTCATTATGACAGATGCAAATAATACAGCGCAAAATAATGAAGAAAGCTGGATTACACCGGAATTGATGGAGAGTTTACAAAAAGAAATCGAAGACCTGGAGCGTATTGCAGACGCAAAAAACAGAACAGCTGATAGTTTGCGTCAGGTTCAACGTGATATGCCTGAAGAGACCGATTCTTTTGCTTCAAACGATTTAGGCGCTACATCGCAGCTTGAAGATAGTGACTTTATGAATACAGCCAGTTTTGATTCGGAATTCGCAGATACAGATTATTCCAAACAAAAAACTGTTTACTCTACGGTAGCAGCAGATGGATCTGGTACTGCCGTTGAGATGGCCTATGATCAGGCAAGAAATACCATGATTGACCGGAACTATTCATCAGCGATTAGCCAATTTCGCGTCATGTTAGTGGATAATAATACAGGAAACTTAGCAGACAATTGCCAATACTGGATTGGCGAAGCCTATTTTGCTCAGGGTGAATATGTAAAGGCGATCGTCGAGTTCGAAAAAGTGAATGCATACCCGAAGTCCAATAAATCGGTTGACGCACAGCTCATGCTTGGTATTGCATTGATGAAGATTGGACAACAGGACCAGGCACAGCGAGAATTTACTGATATTA
>QQUM01000353.1 GCA_008501545.1 Calditrichota bacterium | reverse complement strand
GGCACGACTGCACACAGGTGAGACAACCAGGTCGATCAAGTTATCGTTGGTTCGATAAAAGAGAAAAAATTCTTTGTTAAAAAACCCGGAACCGTTGCAGTACCGGGCTTTTGCAAGATGGCCTGACGGTCATCGGCAAGAATGCAAAAATTCCGGATCGGTGCCGTATCGGACAACATGGCATAATTGAGAGTGATGTTGAAATCGAACCGGCAACGACAACCACTTTAGAAAGCGGCTCGACGCTTTTAATGGGAAATGGAAAGGTTTGAAAAGCACCGAGAAGTGATACATAATAATTTACAAAGCCACAATTGAGACGTGCTCATCCATGTTTCGGTTGTGGCTTTTTTTATTTATACCCGGGGAATTGCAGTGCAGATTCGTTTTTCAAATAAAAAAATGAAATGCGAACTGTGTAGTTTCGATGTTCCAATTGCGTGTACACCGGCTTTTTCAGACACTATTAAAATGTCGTGATATTGGAAAAATAATGGGGATTTCAAGCATCTCTTTTGTCTATTATCAGAACAGGCCTGGTTTCACTCCACAGCACTTCTGCGCCTGAAATTCCAGTAAAATTTTTGTACACACTACCAAAGAAAGGAGTTTGTAAAATGAAGATGAAATTTTGCTGTGTTTTTTATCTACTGCTGATTCTTTTTTTAATGGCTGGCAGCTGTGGTGACTCCGGCACCCAGCCGCCTGAGAAAAAAGAACTGGAAATTGCATGGAAAAAGATAGGACTTGACAGCCTCATTGTCTATACGGTTGCGACAAGTCCGGAGGGTACTGTTTTTGTTGGTAGCGATGGGAAAATTTTTCGAAGTGCGGACCACGGTGAAACCTGGCAGATGGTCGCTTCAAGCTCGGTACGAGATTTTTATTTCTCCGAATTTAGTTTGGGCTATGCGACAATAAGTCAAGATGGAATTTTACAATCAACCGATGATGGCCGATCATGGGAACGGATTTTCATAAAAGAATTGCGCGATGATATAAATTCTGTTGCTTTTGCACCGAATGGATATGTGTATCTTGGCTCTGTGCACCACGATGAATCAGCTGGTGGTATCATTAAATCGACAGACAGAGGTACAACATGGGAACGCACCACGTATCCTGATACCCTGGGTGCGGAAATTTTAATAATAACCGATACCAACCGAATTCTTACAAGTGGTGATGGTGGTATACTTCTCTCCGATGATGACGGCCAAACATGGAATGAATCGAGGCAAGGTTTTCGGATTCATAGCGGGGAAATTAGCTATGCATTTTCTTCAGCAGTCGATCCGATATTTAAAGATATCTACGTCGCTCTTGATTTGGATGGGGTATATAAATCTACCGACAATGGATCAACCTGGACACCATTCAACCAAATGGAGATTGATGTTTCACGGATAAAGATGAGTAAAAATGGATTTATCTTTATCGTGCGTGAAGATGTTCGTAGGGCCTACTATTCATCTGTTGAAGGGGGTGAATGGCTGGACTTAACACCAGATATTCCAGATATTATTGTGGCTTATGGAGGATTGGCGATTGATGCAGTAGGTTATATTTATTTAGGTACAACACAAGGCATATACCGTTCAGAAAAACCGATTCTAAAATAGAAAAAATTAAAACAGGAGTTTGTTATGAAAATTAAAATTATTCCTGCCGTCTTGCTTATTAATTTAAGCATTGGTTTATTTGCACAAACTCAGGTGAAATCTTTATATGAACGCAATTTTATTGATGAATCGACTCTTACTGAACAGCAGCACATGGTTCTTGAATCTATCAAAACATATCCCACAACAAAAGCACATGATTTGATTGAAATTGATATCACACAATTGAAGAATATACATTCTCTTGCAGTCAAAAAAAATAATGCTGATTATATTTTTACCATGCATGAACCGGAAATAATAAAAAACAATGTTTACGTTGTATGGGGCACTGGGGAAAAGAATGGTGACCATATTATGTTGTCAATTTACGAAGATGCTGTTACGGGATTTTGGACAACAAATAATACACTTTATAATCTTTATTCGTTAGGAGACGGAATAAACGCTGAAGTTGAACTTGCCCCCCAGAAATATGTAACTTGTAAGACAGGAAGTTTATATGAAATCGACAATATTTTGCAACAACAGGAGATGATGCCCAACAATGATGTGAAATTAAATACTAATGCACTTAAAAATATCGGGCATGGGTATGACAGGGTTCAATCAGGTGCTACTATAAAACTGTTGGTTGTTTATACAACAGCAGCAAAAAATGAGGCTGGGGGCCAAAGTGCAATTGAGAGCATAATTAACGCTGCGATTTCAGCTGCAAATACGTCGTTTTCAAATAGTCAGATAACAGGCCCAAGCTATGTAGCTTATAGCCATGAGGTAAATTATACAGCCGTTAATACAGAGCAGGGGCCATATTTGGAGGAATGCAGCGGAGTTTCAAATGATAAATACAAATCTTTGGTTGAATTGCGCGATGACGATGATGGTAAAATGGATGAAGTACATGATTTAAGAGGAATGTATGCAGCCGATGTTGTTGTTCTGCTAGTAAAAAATTCAGCTTTGAGCGTTAATGGGGAAGCATGGTCGGTTCCGGCAACATCAGCAGGAAACGCTTTTTGTGTAGTTCGACAAAACGCAGCAAGTGCCAATGGGGCGTGGTCGATGCCCCATGAGATAGGGCACTTAATTGGATGTAGGCATGAACTCAAATCTGATCCTGAATTATGTCCGGAACAAAATGTGCATGGATATAATTATGGGGATATCGATAACAAATACCAAACAATAATGGCTGTTGAAGGAGGGAGAAAACGAGAACTTTATTGGTCAAATCCATCTGTTTCAAGCCATGGATATTCTACAGGATCTTTAGATGGATTGTCAAAAGCATATAACGCTAATGTTGTTGAAGAAAGACAGGGCTTTTTAGCCGGAGTCTGTGCTGAGCTATCGGGCACACTGTCCAGTAATAAAACGATATATAAACCTACGAGTCTTTCGAATGTGGTTGTTCCTAGTGGTAAACAATTAACAATCAATGCGAATAAGGATGTTTTTATAAAAACTGGAAACTTGCAAATTAATTTTGGTGGTACATTGCAAATTGGTGAAGGGGCTACATTGGTTTTTCTGCCTAATACGGGGCTTATCATTAACGGAACCCTGGATGCAAACGGTACATCATCAAACAAAATAGTTTTCAGACGCAACACTGCATATTCAGGATCGTGGAACGGTATAGATATTTCGGGCACATCTGCAACATCTTCTGAACTCCTTAATTGTGAAATAAAGGATGCTAGTACTGGAATTGATATTAGTAATTCGGCCCCGCTCATTGAAAAATGCTACGTACATTCCTGCTCCAGTTATCCATTAAAACTGACTTCCGGCGCAACCCCCAAGGTGTTAAACAATAAATTCTATGCTGGATCAACACACGCGGTGTATATTTCGTCTGCCGGTGGAGATTTTGGCGCTAACGAGTTCCGTACATCATCTGGCACAACGTATGGAGTTTATATCACCGGTTCGACGGCTA
>QQUM01000212.1 GCA_008501545.1 Calditrichota bacterium | reverse complement strand
TGGATTCAGATCGATACGGAAGGTTGGCAGGCAGGTCTGAATTGTGCGGTGTTTATAAATTTTCAAGGAATGAGAAGCGTCTCAGGCATCTGATGACATCATACAATTTACCGCTGAATTCCTCATCAGATTCTCTTGCGGTGAAGTCGGGCAAAGCGAAAACAAAGAGTCCACGTGCTGCTTTGTGGCGATCCATTCTTCTTCCCGGATGGGGCCAGTTCTACAATGAAAAATACTGGAAAGCCACCTTTGTTCTTGGTTTGGAGAGCCTGTTTATTGCGCGGGCAATCGATTTTAATCAAATGAAGCAAAGCAGCAATGGCGAAGATGAAAGAAACAGCTACACACGTAAAAGAAATGATGAAGTGTGGCGATTGTTGATTACCCGCATGCTAAGTGTCCTCGATTCATATGTCGATGCCCATCTTTACAATTTTGATGAATCTACAGATTTGAGCCTGCATTATTTACCCGGTGACGCGCGTGCCGCTGAACATTTTGAGTTATCAGTTGCAGTGAATTGGTAAAAATCCAAAATGAAGAGATTAAAATGAACTCGTTCATACAGCAGCACGGACGATTTGTTATAATATGCCTGGCGGCGATTGTGCTGTATTCCGGCGCTGTTCATGCGAAAGAACCAGTGGAAAAAGAAGGCTCTGAAGAGAAATCAATTCAGATAAGAGAAATGCCACAGACACTTCGAATGGGGCAGGATAAGTACCAACATTTGGTACTCAGTTCATTTCTGGTTGCAGGGCAGATGTTTGTTTACCGGGAACATGCAGGATTGGAACAGAAGAAGGCTTTGCAAGTTTCTGTGGCAACTACGGCTGTACTGGGTGTTTGCAAAGAAGTTTATGATTATACGTCAAAAAAAGGCCATCCCAGTTTGCGTGATATCCTTGCCGATATTGCCGGAATAGGTGTTGGCATTTTTTTATTTTCAATAAAATAATGGCAATCGAAATATGGATAATGATAAAATAAAATTAGATGAACTCGATAAACCGAAAAGCAATTGTGGTGTCGTTGGGATTTATGGTAGCGAAGAAGCAGCAAAACTTGTCTATTTAAGCTTATACTCCCTGCAACACCGCGGCCAGGAAAGTGCCGGCATCTCATCTTTTGATGGCAAAAAATTTCATCGCCATGCGGGAATGGGGCTCGTTGCTGACGTTTTTAATGATGACAAGATTTTTGAAAAATTACCCGGTTCGATGGCGATCGGGCATAACCGCTACTCAACCACCGGAACAACACGCATCATCAACGCGCAGCCGCTACTGGCCAAGTCGAAAATGGGGCTCATCAGCATATCACACAACGGCAATCTTGTGAATGCACGACGGGTACGGCACAACCTGGAGAATGAAGGCGCGATCTTCCAAACCACCAGCGATACCGAGGTAATCATGCATTTGCTTGCCAGGTCGCAGGCAGATAACATGATCGACGGTTTGCGTGAGGTGTTTACAATTCTCAAAGGTGCGTACTCCTTGACTATCATGACAGCCGATGCGATTTATGGCTTGCGGGATCCGAAAGGCTTTCGTCCGCTGTGTGTTGGCAAGAAAGATGATGCGCTGATTTTTGCTTCCGAAACCTGCGCAATCGATTTGCTCGGTGGTGAATACATACGCGAAGTGGAAGCCGGTGAGATTGTTGTTTTTGATAAAAAGGGCATCACTTCACATATTCTTGGCGCACCACAGGAGCGCACGGCGTGTATTTTCGAACATGTGTATTTTTCCCGTCCGGACAGCAAAGTTTTCGACGAAAACGTTGATCGTGCACGACGCAAACTGGGTAAAAATCTTGCGCTCGAGAAGCCGTGTGAAGCGGACATCGTGATTTCTGTACCAGACAGTTCCAATACGGCAGCTGTCGGGTATTCACGCCGGAGTGATATCAAGTTCGAGCTCGGGCTCATCCGGAACCACTACATTGGCAGAACTTTTATCCAGCCCGGACAAAAACTGCGTGACTTTAATGTGCGCGTGAAGTTCAACGTTGTGAAAGGCGTGATCAATGGACGCCGTGTCGTCGTTGTTGAAGATTCCATTGTGCGTGGAACGACGCTTCGGCAATTAACCCGAATGTTGAAAAATGCCGGTGCGAAGGAAGTTCACATCCGTGTTACATCCCCACCAATCATCGCGCCGTGTTACTATGGTATGGATTTCCCAACACGGGAAGAACTTATTGCAAACGGCATGTCAATTGAAAAAATATGCGAATACCTGGAAGCGGATAGCCTGGAATATTTATCCACTGAAGGCTTACTGAATTCTGTCCCCCACGATAAAGGCGGTTACTGCACAGCATGCTTTACCGGAAAATACCCCATTCCACCGGAAAAAATTAAAAATAAAAATGATTTGGAAGATTAAGCGCGCTGACGACGATAGTTAGGATAACTTCAATTCGTTTTGTCTGATCTTTCAATCCTCAAGAAATGAGGATTTCTCACCAAATTCGCATCAATAGATAGCAAAGGAATTGCACATGTTGAATGAACGTGTAGAAAAAATGCTTCCGGTAGCCGTTTTTATTTTTAATAAAAATAGTGAGTTAATGACGCGGTTGAGCAGGGTGTTTGATTACCTTTTCGTGCTGCGCCCAACACTCTTTTTTCCAGTCTGGACGGTATATGCGGCAGGATTTTTTTCAGCGAAACGATTTCTGCCGGAAACTCTACAGGTGGATAATAGTGGGTGGGGCCTGGCTGTTGGTATTGCTTTGTCATTGCTTATGGGCAGCGCATTTATTCTCAACCAAATCGTTGATGTGCCTACCGACAAGTTAAACAACAAACTTTTTCTTATTGCCGACGGACATATTTCTCAGCCAACAGCCATAACGGAAACAATATTACTCGCCCTTGTACCACTGGCAATAGTGGCCATGTACAGCCCGATGATGGTCGTGATGTTCGTAGTAATTTATCTGGTGACCGGCCTGTTCTACAGTTTGCCGTTGTTTAAGTGGAAAGACCGGCCATTCCTCGGTATTTTTGCCAATGCAAGTGGGGCGCTGCTCATTTTCTCTGCAGGCTGGTGGGTAAAAAATATTTCTCTTTTCAAGCCATTGCTGCATGCTGTTCCATATGCGGCCGCGGTTGCTGCAGTTTACATTCTTACAACGATAATCGATAGGAAAGGGGATGAAAAATTTAATAAGGTGACGATCGCTGTCCGCTACGGAATGTCTGTCACTGTTTGGCTGGGGATGCTTTGCGAGATTTTAGCAGTGTTCTCTGCATGGATGCTGAATGATTCGCTGATTTTTTACCCGGCGATATTGTCGTTTCCGTTTTTCATTGTTGCGGTTAAACGACAGGACGCAGCGGATGTCATTCGTGCTATAAAGTTTCCGATTTTATTTCTTTCGCTGGCGATCTGCGTGCTCTTGCCGAATTATATTGCTTTATTAACAATAACTTATTATTTATCAAAGTGGTATTATTATCATCGATTTGGATTACGATACCCGAATCTTGAAGCGAAGTGAAATAAAGTTTAGAGAATGTGATGAAAATTCAGGGCAAGATAGTCACGATTTCAAA
>QQUM01000133.1 GCA_008501545.1 Calditrichota bacterium | reverse complement strand
CACCGGTGAGTCAAATTTATAGTGCTTTAAATGTAAGGCAGGAATTAAAAATGAAAAACAAATCCAAACCCAATTCACAGATAATGCGTGATTTAACTCGTCATTTTGCTGGCGCCGGCCATTGGCTCAGCATGCTTTCGGCCGGAATCCATTGTTCTCATCTCTGGTTCCACCTTACGATCGTTCTGCTCATTTTTTCACTCTTCTTTTTTCAATGTACAAAACAAGAGTCAACCGAAAACGCCACAAAAATCGTTGACGCCCATCCAAAACGCATTGCGACCACTGACAACGGTGTGCTGGAAATCGCTGGAAAAGATGAAGATCAAATTCATGTTTTGACCGTCTGGGGCACGCCTTATGAAATGGGAAAGGCGCACGGAACGCTCTTGAAGGAGCAGATACAGGATCATGTGAATAACATGGTAAAGCTCATGGTGGAAAAATCCGGCCAGCCGGTCGAAGCCCTGGATCATGTTTTCGCTGAAACAAAACCATTCATCCCTCAACACTTTCTCGAAGAAATGCAGGGATTATCCGATGGCAGCGGTGTGCCGTTGCAAGAGATTATTCGTGCCAATCTCATCGGCGAAGCAGGGGAGTGGCATTGCAGCCTGTTCGGGGCCTGGGGCAAAGCGACGGCTGCCGATGGTCACCTGTATCAGCTGCGCAGCCTGGATTATGAGACGGGCGCCAACATACAGAAATATCCACTGGTCGTTGTTTATCAACCGGATGACGGCATTCCCTTTGCCAACATAACCTGGGCCGGAGTTGTTGGCTGCATTTCCGGGATCAGTCAGGAGCAACTCGCTATTAGCGAAATTGGGGATGATTACCACAAGGAAAGCGATACCTTTGCCGGTATTCCATTCATGTTTTTACTGCGCGATATCCTGCAATTTGACACATCATTGGATGAAGCCATCTCCCGTGTGTGCAGTGCCAACCGGACAACGTCGCTGATGTACGGCATTGGAGACGGTGAACTTGGCGAACTGCGCGGACTGCAAACATCACACATCGCCTGCAATGTCTTTTCACCGCAGAATTTGGAGCCATTAACAAAGGCCCACAAACGAATCGATGATGTCGTTTATTGGGGCATGAGCTGGGATGTGCCGGATTATGATGGCCCACTGCACGATAAACTTGTCGAACATTACGGATCGATCAATGCTGAGGTAACGATAAAAGATATTCTGCCTTTTGTGCGTACCGGAAGTTTACAGACAGTTGTCTACGATTTGACCGCAATGAGGATATGGGTAGCCAATGCCCGGGCGGACCATGAATCCGGTCCCCTGGATGCTTTTGATCGCCAATATGTAAAATTTGATATGGCTGAATTTTTTGATACTGCGGATTCACTTGCAAAACAATAAATTAGATTAATATCAGGAGAACTTGATTGATGAGACGGCGTCGAATAACAGAATTTAATACACTTATTATTTTCCTTTTTTATTTTATCCAATCAGTGCTCCTGGCATCCAGCGGCGAGAAGAAACAAGCCATGATCACACAACCCTTTGATCCGCATCCATATTTCGAGTTGCTGGACTGGCAAATGCAGTACGGTGATTTGAACGCACAAGATGTTTTTTCCGGAAAAGCGGATGGTTGGGAAAAAGCACGATTAAACCACCGCTGGAAAAATGATGCTAAAATTACCTGGTACCGCCGGGAAGTAACCGTACCGAATAATTACAAGGGAAAAGATATAATTCTGGTCCTGCGAGCCAATGGTTCAGCAAAAGCATACGTAAACGGTGAGCACTTGTGTGATTTTGGTGGTTATCCGAAACGGAAAGCCGTTTTTGTCTCAGCCAATGGTGGTGAAAAATTTATGCTGTCAATACGTGTTGCCAGAACAGGTCGTGATGCAAGATTGACCCGGGCTGATGTGCTCGCCATGCCTGCTGGTTATGCCGATTTTATTGCGGCTTCCGCACAAGTTCACAAATTGCAGCCGGGAAAGGGAATCGAAGTGCGCAATTTCCGATATAAAATGTCCACTTCAGATGAGGCCGCAAAAAAAGATTTCGATGATTCCGGATGGGAAGAACGGACGACGCAAAATTCCTGGCAAGGTGAATTTCAATATGCCTGGTACCGCACTACGTTTACACTCCCGGATGAAATTGATGGTTTCCCAGTCACAGGCCACAAAATCCGGCTATCCACCAGCATCAACGATAAGGGCGAACTCTGGCTCGATGGGCAGAAACTCGGCCAGGTCGATGAAGATGTTGATTTTCTGCTGCCAAAGGTCGTAACCACCAATCCAACGCTGCAGATTGCTGCAAAAGTTGTAAACAAGCATGGTTCCGGTAATCTGCGCTATGTTCGTATCATCACAGAGGCTGCATATCAGTTACGGGAAAAATATACGGAACTCGCCAGACAGATCGAGCGCCTCAATCGATATTTTCTGCGCCACCCGTTCCCCAATCCAAAATGGCTAAAAATAGCGACCGATGGTTTAAACGCTGTATTTGAAAGTGATGACGACATCGATGACAAACAAACCCGGCTGAGTAATTTGCTCATTACACTCTCCGATCACATGGCGATGCACCCTGTTCTCATGGTCCAGCCGTATTTGCAAAACATGCGTGATGATGGCGTGACCATCATGTGGGAGACGGCGCTTCCGGCCATTGGTAAAGTGCAGTTTGGCGAAGGTGACAAGTTGGATTCTGAAATTTTTGGTCAGTACTCTCCGCGAACGATGCACAAGATTACCCTCGTTGGCTTGAAAAAAGATACCGATTATTCCTACCGAATCATCGCAGGGGCAATGGCCAGTCCGGTACAGAAATTCCACACGAAAAAACCGAAAAATGCGCCATTTAAAATACTTGTACGCGCTGACAACCAAAGCAATCCCCGAATTGGTGAAAATGTGATCAAACTCATGGCCAGGGAAAATGCTGATTTACTGGTCAGTGTTGGTGATGTCGTCGGTCGAGGGGATCAGCTGCCTCAGTGGATCGACGAATGTTTCTATCCATTACGCTGGTTGGGTGGGCACGTTCCAAGTTATATTGCCATTGGCAACCACGAGTATGGCGGCTACTGGAATATTCATGAAGTACCACCCTTCGAAGAGCGGGTTGAACATCCGACGCAGACCACTGGAAGTACAAAATATTGGTACTCCTTTGACTATGGGAATGCCCACTTCATCTGTCTTGATGCCAATAAAACCGAAGGACCGCTTGGCGAACGCATTCCACCGGGCAGTCAACAGTACGAATGGTTTAAAAATGATGTCGAGAATGCAAAAGATAAATACGAATGGATTTTTGTTTTCTTCCATCAGCCGCCGTACTCCGAAGGCTGGTCCGGTGGTTATTACAATGGTGAAGAGCATTTACGCAAAGAAATTGTCCCGCTCATCGAAGCAAATAATGTGACGATGGTATTCAGCGGCCATACACACGCCTACGAGCGTGGCCTGCCGCACCCGCCATACGATCCCGAAACGGGGAAAGGCAACAATGCGGTTTACATCATCACCGGAGGCGGTGGTGGCACACTGGATAACCACAAATACTACGAGT
>QQUM01000478.1 GCA_008501545.1 Calditrichota bacterium | reverse complement strand
ACTATGAAGCGGAATTGCCCGATTTTTTAGCCTACAGCAGTGTCGAATATTACTTTCAATTTGAACACACCTATTACACATGGCATAGCCCGATTACAGCACCTGACTCATTTTACACCTGGCACAACGCTACTACAAACGCATCTGAGGAAAAAAATATCACCTCACGTTTCGAACTTTTTCAAAACTACCCCAATCCCTTCAATCCTTCCACATATATTTCTTACGCCATCCCAAAATCAGGGTTGGTGCAATTGAAGGTATTCGACATAAACGGGAAGGAAATTCAGACTTTAGTCAACGAATCACAAAATGCGGGATCACATCAGGTTACTTTTAATGGGAGTCCTTTCTCTAGCGGAGTCTATTTTTATCAATTGCAATTTGGAAAGGAAGTCGTGGTAAAAAAGAAAATGCTCTATGTAAAATAACAGGAGGTTCTCAAGGCCAAATTATTCATTTTAAATTGGCATTATCAGAACATTTCCCGTGGATGATGTAATATGAGAGGGGGCTGTGTCAAAACATGAATCTGTATTATAAATATACAAATTTATGAATACATGCAGAATCTTTATAGTTAAGAATCCACCTCGAAGCATCCTGAGTAATCCCGCGCATTTTGCGGGATGTATCGAAGGGTGCGTGCTCAGGAATGCACCCGCACCTTTCGATACGCCCCGCTAAAAAGCAGCGGGGCTACTCAAGATGCTTATTTATGAAATAAACTAAAATCCGGTAAAGTATACGATTTTCTGTATTTTTATTCACTACTTTGATGTTTTGATACAGCCCCGGAAATAAATATATAGAAATTCCCAAGCGGCGTCAATTTTGCCCAACGTGTTAATACTGCTTTGGCAAATTAAATGAACTGGGAGTGAATCCTGCTACTGTCCCCAAATAATGAGACCTATAATGAAAAAAACTTACCTGTTTACCCTGTTTTTCCTTGTAAACGCATTTTCTGCAAACGCACAGCAAGCCGATTTCCCCTGGTACAACCATGAACTCAGCATGGAAGAGCGCATCGAGTCGCTGGTCAATGCAATGACATTGGAAGAAAAATTTACCCAGTTGCTGGATGAAAGCAAAGCCATTCCTCGCCTTGGCGTTCCCCGTTACGGCTGGTGGAACGAATGCCTGCACGGCGTTGGTCGTACCGGACGCGCAACGGTTTTTCCTCAAGCCATCGGACTCGCTGCAACCTTCGATGTGGACCTGGTGCAACGCATCACCTCCGCTATCGGTGATGAGGCGCGTGCCAAATTTAATGTGGCCATCAAAAATAACAATCGCAGTAAATATTCCGGGTTGACTTACTGGTCTCCGAACGTGAATATCTTTCGCGATCCCCGCTGGGGACGCGGCCAGGAAACCTATGGCGAAGATCCGTACCTGACATCGCGGATTGGTGTTGCTTTTGTCAAAGGCTTGCAAGGTGATCATCCCAAATACCTGAAAGCGGCGGCCTGCGCAAAACACTACGTTGTGCACTCGGGGCCGGAAGCGTTGCGCCATGAATTCGATGCCATGGTTTCCATGAAAGACCTTTGGGAAACCTATATGCCGGCTTTTGAAGCGCTGGTCACCGAAGCCAAAGTGGAAGGCGTGATGGGCGCTTACAACCGTACAAACGGAGAATCGTGTTGCGCCAGTCATTACCTCATGACCGATGTGCTGCGGGATAAGTGGAAATTCGACGGATATTTCGTTTCCGACTGCTGGGCCCTGAAAGATATTTACCAGGGACACGGCCTGGCGGCAACACCCGAAGAAGCCTCGGCCATGGCCATCAAAGCTGGAATGAATGTGAACTGCGGTTCGTCTTTCAACCATCTCAATAAGGCAATCGACAAAGGATTATTAACAGAAAAAGATATCAACAAAGCCTTGAAGCAACTTCTGAAGACACGCTTCCGCCTTGGCTTTTTCGATCCGGATGAAGAAGTGGTTTTCAGCAAAATCGGTCCTGAAGTGGTTGGCTCCGAGAAACATGTGGCGCTGGCGCTTGAAGCGGCACAAAAGTCGGTTGTGCTTGTTAAAAATAAAAACAATGTGTTGCCGCTGAAAAAAGACTTGAAAACCCTGTACGTCACCGGCCCGCAGGCTGCCAACGAAGAAGCGTTGTTGGGCAATTATTTCGGTGTATCAGGCAATACTATCAATTTTCTCGATGGCATCGCCAGCAAAGTGAGTTTGGGAACCAGCATCAACTACAAAATCGGCCAGATGCCCTATCACAAAAATGCCAACCCCATCGACTGGACCACCGGCGAAGCCGCGCAGGCACAGGCATGCATTGCGGTGATGGGAATCAACGGCATGTGGGAAGGCGAAGAGGGCGAAGCCATCGCGTCGCACAACAAAGGCGACCACATCGACAGTCGTTTGCCACAACCGCAGATCGACTTTCTCAAGACAATCCGCAAGAAAGGCAGCAATCCGTTGATCGTCGTCATCACCGGCGGGTCGCCGATCATCATTCCTGAAGTTTACGAAATGGCTGACGCCATCATTTACGCCTGGTACCCCGGCGAACAGGGCGGCGCTGCAGTGGCCGATGTTATTTTCGGTGATGTCTCCCCCTCCGGCAGAATGCCCTTCACTGTGCCCTACTCCGTTGAGGACCTGCCGCCTTATGACGACTATGCCATGGCCGGACGCACCTATCGCTACATTGAAAAGGAGCCACTATTTCCCTTTGGATTTGGCTTGAGCTACAGCAATTTTGAATATTCAGACATAAAAACCGCAGCAAACAAGGACGCGGTTTCGATCGCAGTCTCGATCACAAACACCGGAACCGCCAACGCCGAAGAAGTCGCCCAACTTTATGTGTCTTCTCCCCTGGCTGGAAAAGGCTATCCGCACTACGCTTTAAAATCATTCAAACGCGTGGCTCTGAAAAAGGGCGAAACAAAGCAGGTCGAATTCATGCTCGATAAAAAATCGTTTGCCCAGGTCGACAAGAACGGCGATGATTTTCTACCTAAAGGCAAATACACAATATTTATAGGCGGATCAGCGCCGATGCCAAGAAGCGAAACGCTCGGCGCAGGCAAAGCCTTGAGCGCTGTGATTGATTTTAAGGATGTTAAGCGACTGAAGGATTGATAGGCATTTGATTGGATTGCTCATTCTGCTATTCAGATGTCTTAAAGAAATGGCAAGATGCTTTGGAGCAAAATTATTAAAATATAAATCATCTTGCCATTTCTTTCTTCGAGACTTTGAGCCTTCGTGGCAAAATATTTTAATAGATAAAGCAAACAGGAAAAAGATCAATGAATCATTTAAAAGCAATCATTGTGATAAGCCTTCTCGGCTTCCTTATTTCATGCAAAGAAAGCTCCCCTACTTCAAACAATGACGACCCAAAAGACGCTACCCCGCTCATGCAAAACGGCGGCTTCGAATCAGGCTCTCTTGAAGGCTGGACACCAACTGGCGAAGCAGCCGCTGTTTCAATCTCCAATACCGAAGCCAGAACAGACACTTACTGCGCCATGATTAACGGCGCTGGCGGACTGGAGCAGAAAATAACCGGACTACTGCCCAGGACCAAATA
>QQUM01000248.1 GCA_008501545.1 Calditrichota bacterium | reverse complement strand
GATGCGCTTAAAATTGCTATTTTAGGCACGGATTCCGCCATCGGCAAACGCACAACCGCCTGGCTTATTGTGCAAGCATTTCAAAATGCAGGCTTGAAAGCGGAAATGATTGGCACCGGGCAGACGGCGTGGATGCAAGGCGCACGCTACAGCCTGATACTGGATTCTTTGGTAAACGATTTCGTTTCAGGAGAAATTGAGCATGCGGTATGGCGTGCCTGGAATGAGACGAAACCTGACGTCATTGTCATCGAAGGCCAGGGCAGCTTGATGAATCCGGCCTACCCCGGCGGTTTCGAAATTTTGGCAGCCGGCCGGCCGGATGTTGTTGTGCTGCAGCATGCTCCGACAAGAAAGGAATATGACGGTTTTCCCGGTTATCCCATGCATCCCTTAAGAAAACAGATCGACGCCATCGAGTTAATTTCGGGCAAACCAGTCGTTGCTATCACTGTCAATCATGAAGATCTTACAGCCGAACAAGTACCGACAGTGTGTCGGGAAATAATCGCGGATGTTGGTTTGCCTGCATTTGATGTGCTTCTTGATGGCGCGGCTGAATTGATAACTGTTTTAAAATCAAATCGATGAGGCTTGTTTGATGAACGGTGGCCAAGCGCCTTTGGAAATACTTAAAGTCATTAAAAAACTGGAAATCGGTCCGGTTAAAGTTGAGCGTAAAAGATTTATTGCACCATACAAGGTCGTTCAAAACCACCAGGTATTCGAAACCGAATTGATTTACAGCTACGAAGAAAATGTTTTTGATCCGGCTGAACCTGCTTCGCGGCATCTCGCAAACATGATCGCTGCCCAGGTTGCGATGAACTATGGTTTGTTTTGCGAAGAGATTGTATTTCACGGCGAATTTGGCGCAGCGGATCAAAAATTCATCGAAGACATGACAGAAAACACGGCCAATGAAATTTATGTGATGAAGTTTCTTGAACCAAATCCATTCCTTGTTGGTGATGCAAAAAATTTAAGAGTGGAAAAAAGAGAGAAATATTCACAAGCCAGGCTTGAATTTACCTATACCAGTACAGAATATTTCCAATCGTGGGATTCACAGACGGAACAGTATGCGATACTTTCCAGTGGCGGCAAGGACAGTTTATTGAGTTTTGCATTAATGGATGAACTGGGATACGAAACCCACCCGATTTTCGGCAACGAATCCGGGCGTCACTGGTTTACAGCGCTCAATGCCTTTCGACATTTCAAAGCCAACATACCCAACACCGCACGCGTCTGGATGAACAGCGACAGGGTATTCGCCTGGATGCTGCGCCACTTGCCGTTCGTTCGACAGGATTTTGCCAGTGTACGGGCTGATATTTATCCAATTCGATTGTGGACGGTTGCGGTGTTTTTATTCGGTGTTTTGCCGCTTTTGCGCAAGCGTGGCATCGGAAATCTGTTGATCGGGGATGAGTACGACAGCACGTGGACCGGGGCATTTCAGGGTATTCCACACTATGAGGGTTTGTATGATCAGAGCCGCTATTTCGATGATGCGCTCACGCTTTATTTTCAGCATAATAAGTGGGGCATTCACCAATTTTCCATTTTACGGCCGTTGTCGGAAATGTTGATTTTAAGAATACTTGTAAGCCGTTATCCGGCATTGCAGGCGCATCAGGTCTCCTGTCATGCGGCGCACAAACAGGGAGAACGCATTCATCCCTGCGGCAAATGCGAAAAATGCCGTCGCATCATCGGCATGTTGACCGCTTTTGGCGCCGATGCAACACGCTGTGGATACACGACAGAACAAATCGCCTCTTGTCTGGATGCGCTCGCGATAAAAAGTATTCATCAGGAAGCGGAAGGGATTGCGCAACTGCTTCACATGTTGGTTGAACAGGGAAAAATTGAGCTTTCAGAACAACAGCGTGAAACATTGCAGAGCCATCCCGAAATACTGAATATGCGTTTTCATCCGGAGAATTCACCGATCGATTATCTGCCCGATGCGATTCGCAAGCCGTTATTGCAGATATTCCTCCAGTATGCGATCGGTGGTCTGCAATGGCGTGAGGGGCAGTGGCACGATGTTAAATTGTAGCAGAGCCGGATACTTATTTACTTTAAAGATGGTATGGAGTCAGACTGTCTTTAAGTTAAATCTGATTAAATGGAGTATACAAAATAGCTTGAAAAATGAAAGTGCGATGCACTTTATGTAATTCATGCGAGAAATTTATAAATTGCGATGCCCGCTCTTTTGGCAAGTGCATCGCACTTCGTTTTGGAGATTAAAATGAGCCAACCAAAGAAAACAGCATTCCAGGATAATGTTTTGTTAGGGGAATTGACCTGGCCGGAAGCCGAGCAACGCTTCGCAGAGATGGATGTGGCCTTGCTGCCGGTAGGCGCAATCGAACAGCATGGTCCGCATTTACCTTTGGATACCGACGCGTTCGACGCCGATTTCCTTGCGCGTTCGGTTGCGGAACAATGCAGTTCGCCCAAACCACTGGTTTTGCCGTTGATTCCATATGGCGTTTCTTATCATCATGATGAATTCAGCGGCACGATAAGCGTCACAAATGAAACCTTGTCGCGCTTTGTTTATGAAGTTGGTATGAGCGCTGCAAAAAACGGCATCAAAAAATTACTCATAATTAACGGTCATGGCGGCAATGGCCCGACGCTGAATTTTGCTGCACAAATGATCAATCGTGATGCTCACATATTTGTCGGTGTTGACAGTGGAGAAACGAGTGATGTGGATATTGAAGCCATGTGTGAAACCCCAAATGATGTGCATGCAGGGGAAATTGAGACGAGCACATCTCTGGCATTGCGGCCACATCTTGTGAAAATGGAAAAAGCGCACAGTTCTGTGCCAGATTTTTCAATCCGCTATCTTAACTTCACGTCCAAGCGTGGTGTTTCATGGTATGCTTATACCCATCGTTTGTCCACCACTGGTGTGATGGGAGATCCGACAAAAGCAGAAACTGCAAAGGGTGCAAAAATGTGGGAAATCATGATAAAACATCTCGTTCGTCTGGTGGAAGATTTAAAAGGCATGACCCTGGAAGAAATTCATCAATTGCGATACTAAAATGAAAATTACAAAAATGGAAGCCTGGGTGGATGAGATGCCACTCAAGCAAGCTTATTCGATCGCTTATGAAACAATTGACAAATCCAGCAATGTCTTTTTGCGCGTGGAAACAAACACCGGTCTGATGGGTTATGGCTGTGCAGCGCCCGATTTACAAGTTACCGGGGAGACACCGATGAGTGTGCTGCACGCAGTTGATAGTGTGATCTCACCGGCGCTTGCCAACTCAGACCCTATGCGTAGTGCGATGCTGATGGAGCGACTGAAAGCGTGTTTACAGAATCAACCCAGCGCTTTGGCTGCTGTGGATATGGCTTTGTACGATCTGCTGGGAAAAGTTGCTAACCTGCCTCTTTGGAAATTACTGGGTGGTTTCCGTGACCGGATGAAAACCAGCGTCACAATCGGTATACTGCCGGTTGAGGAAACCCTGCACGAAGCTGCGAGTTGGCTTGCTAAAGGATTCAAGCGTTTAAAGATAAAGGGAGGCGCTCAAGTTGAGACGG
>QQUM01000497.1 GCA_008501545.1 Calditrichota bacterium | reverse complement strand
ATCATGCCGGCAGAAGCACTGTTGACCGCACTGGCAACGGTCTGGTTGATGTTGTTTTCAACGATACTTGTGCGGCCCATTAAACCACGCAGGATACCGAAACCGA
Source organism: Calditrichota bacterium (assembly GCA_008501545.1). Classification (GTDB taxonomy): domain Bacteria; phylum Zhuqueibacterota; class Zhuqueibacteria; order Zhuqueibacterales; family Geothermadaptataceae; genus Bioreactorimicrobium. Next base: position 3,479 of record QQUM01000497.1, on the reverse strand, counting down.
GAATTGCCGCCAGCTCGGATCCTTCGATGGAAAAACCCAAAATCAGGGCAGCATAGCCAATACTCAACGCGATGAGTACACCGAGAAAGTAGCCAACAAATATAGCATGCGGGGTTAATTCAGGGTAGGGCCCTTTGCGGATGATCCGTCCCTTGCTGTCAGTGAGAGTAGACACGTAAATTCCTCCTGTTTGCTCCTTAGTGGCGTGTGAAATCTAAGATCGTGTATTTAAATCTCGGAGCATCCTGAGTATCCCGCTTGCTTTTTTAAGCGGGATGTATCGAAGGGTGCGGGCTTTGAGTTTAACTCCGTACTCTTTTGTTACGTTGAGCACAAAACGTTCGACTACTCAAGATACTCCATATTTCTTTCAGACAAAATACGTTGACACGATACAAGTCCAATTCGACGATATTGAAATTGGCGGCATTCCATGTTACTATCAAAGGTTGTAAGTATAAGTGTCTTTTTGCAAAAAAACAAAGGGTAGATGAAAGGATGTTTAAGAATTTTTCTGATTCAGATTGCCGTTGGATACTTTTCTTGCCTGTCAGACCACTGTCACATATCTGCATCCATGTATTTGTGAACGTATTAATTATTGATTCTATCCGAATAGAAAACAGTTCTCCACCCGAAAGAAATTCTTGCCACGAAGGAGAAATGAAGGGAAAACCAATTCCGAAAATCAACCCATATTGTTTATACATAATGATAGTATCCATCCCCGGAAAGGAACGCGCACAATATGAAAAAACAAATCCCGGTATTTTTAGTGCTTTTCATGGGCAAATGTATTCTCAACACGCCAGCCCTTTTTTCCACTGCTCTCAATCCGCAATCAAAAATTTCTACAACTGCTCCAGGAACAAAGTTATGGGAATTCCAAACAAATGGTGAAATCTATTCTTCACCTGCAATCGATACTGCTGGCACGATTTACTTTGGCTCAAATGATAAAAATCTCTATGCATTTCGTCCGGATGGAACGCAAAAGTGGGCCTTGTCCACGGCAGGCGCTATTATTTCTTCACCGGCACTTGACGCCGATGGTGATATCTATTTCGGATCGACCGACGGTAGACTCTATGCTGTCAAACCGGACGGTTCGCTGAAATGGCAATTCCAAACCGCAGATGCCATCGAAGCCTCACCGGCTATTGATAAAAATGGGATCGTCTACATCTGCTCCCGCGATGGTGCGCTTTACGCACTCAATCCCGATGGTTCACTGAAATGGCAGTTCACCACAGGAATCTGGACACGCTCTTCACCGGCAATTGGCAAGGATGGCACAATTTATTTTGGCTCACGAGACCACAAGTTATATGCCATTCATGCTGACGGCTCAAAGAAATGGGACTTCCAAACCGGCGGTGCAATCGATTCATCTCCCGCCATTGGAATCGATGGCACTGTTTACATTGGCTCTCTCGACGGAAAACTTTATGCAGTCAATTCCGAAGGCACATTGAAATGGGCATTCCAGGCAAGCGCTCCCCTCATCTCCTCCCCGAGTCTCGCTGTCGATGGCACTGTTTACATTGGCGCACACGACAACACGCTTTACGCTGTGAATACCGACGGTACCCAGAAGTGGGTGTTTCAGGCAGGATCGGAAGTCGATGGTTCACCAACCGTTGGCGCTGACGGCACTGTTTATGTCGGTGCAAGCGATGGCAAATTCTATGCGCTCAATCCCGACGGCAGCAAAAAGTGGGAATTCGCTACGGCTGGAGAGATAACCTCTGCTGCATCAATTGGGCAGGACAGCACGCTTTATTTTGGTTCTTTTGATGGGAAACTTTATGCAGTATCAAGTGAGAATGGTGAGCTTGCGGAGAGTTCCTGGCCGAAGTTTCGTGGGAATGGGCGGAATGATGGCAGGCTGCATGAGAAACCTAAAATTCCCGGCACAATAAAATGGGTGTTTGAAACTGATGGACCTGTCTTATCTTGTCCGGCAATTGGTTCTGATGGAACAATTTATTTTGGTTCAGACGATAACAAGCTTTATGCTATCGATAATGATGGAACAATGAAGTGGGAGTTTTCGGCAAGCTATATAATTAGATGTACACCGGCCATTGGACATGATGGGACAATATATTTTGGATCGGTGGATAACAAGTTCTATGCAGTCAATCCAACTGGATTGAAAAAATGGGAATTTGAAACAGGTGATGATATCTGGGCTTCACCTGTAATTGGTACGGATGGTGTGGTATACTTTGGATCGCATGATAATTGTTTCTATGCCTTTTATCCAAATGGTGAGCGTAAATGGAGAGTGAAAACGGGGGATAATATTTCTTCTACAGCTGCAATCAGTAAAGATGGGATAATTTATTTTGGATCGGTTAATAATAATTTGTATGCATTGAACCAAGATGGAACGACGAGTTGGATTTTTAAAACAGATTATTTAATCGCTTCTTCACCAGCAATGGGGAGTGATGGCACTATATTTATAGGATCATTTGATAATAATTTGTATTCGATTCATCCGGATGGTAGTTTAAAATGGAAATTTACAGCAGGTTCCGGTGTTTACTCATCACCGACTATTGGTCTTGATGGAACGATATATTTCAGTGCAGATCAGTTTTATGCTGTCAATCCAAACGGAACATTAAAATGGAAATTTCAGACATCGCACTTTGAAAGTTCAACATCTGTTATTGGTTCGAATGGAACGATTTACTTAGTTTCCCATGATAAAAAAATATACGCAATAAATCCGGATGGAACGAAGCAATGGGAATTTGAAGCAACCGATGATCTTGGATCATCAATAACAATCGATGCGGATGGGATTTTATATGTTGGTGGACGTGATAATAAGCTTTATGCAATTTATAGTGATTCTAAAGGATTGGCCGAAAGCAGTTGGCCTGTTTACAGGGGAAATAATCGTGCTAGTTCCTACAATGAAAATTGTCCTCGATCAATAATTTCCGAGCGTACGATTCCAACATATGGCGGGAAGATAATTTTAGATGGTTCTCAGTCGATTGACCCGGATAATGATCCTTTGGATTATTTATGGCGGGTTGTACAGAAACCTTACGGAACAGAAATTTTGCTTTCCGATTCCATATCACCCGTAATCGAAGTGGAACTACCAAAATTAAAAATGGGAGACAAGTATTGGTTCTCATTAACAGTCACAGATAATGAGGATGGATATTCTTCAAGCTATGTTTCTGCTGTTAATGAGGATGGTGGAAAAAAATGGCACATTAATATTGGAAGTCCCATTTATTCATCTCCAGCTATTGGTTTAGATGGCAGCGTATATGTTGGAGCAGACGATTCCTGCCTTTATGCTTTTGATCAGAAGGGAAACCAAAAATGGAAAATAAAAACGCAAAGCGTCGTACGTTCATCTCCAGTTATCGATATGGACAGTACCATTTACCTTACTTCAGGTGGGATGTTGTATGCTATAGAGTCGAATGGAATTGTGAAATGGGATG
>QQUM01000524.1 GCA_008501545.1 Calditrichota bacterium | reverse complement strand
AATTCAAAGATTTTGCAGATTTGCATCCGAATAGAGAGAATTTACATGAAAAAGTTAATCCCATTTTTATTTGTCCTGTTTACATTTCCTGCCGGCGCACAAGAGATCACTGGTCTGGATGGCTGGACGATCTATGTCGATCCCGGGCACAGCCGTACCGAAAACATGGGTATTTATAATTACTCGGAAGCGCAAAAAGTGGTTCGCGTCGGCCTGGCTTTGCGGCAGCTCCTGCTCGACCACACAGATATTACCGATGTCTACCTTTCACGAGAAAATGATCAGGTAAGTGTTGGCCTCAGCCAGCGCAGTGACGAGGCAAACCAACTGGGTGCGGCCTGGTATCATTCTATTCATAGCAATGCCGGCGGCTCGAATACAAACAACACTTTGATGCTTTGGGGACAATATTCAGATGGCCGTGAAAAAGTCCCGAATGGTGGTAAAGCGATGAGTGACTATATGATCGAAAATCTCACGGACGGCTACCGCATTCCAACCATCGGTTCACGTGGCGATTGCAGTTTTTACGGCGGCTGCAATGGCGGACCCTATCTATCGGTTAACCGGCGCACCACCATGCCCTCCGAATTAAGTGAAGCCGGCTTTCATACAAATCCGACACAAAATATGCGAAATATGAATGCTGACTGGAAGCGGCTTGAAGCATACACGTTTTTCTGGTCGATCTTGCAATTACACGGTATCGAAATTCCACGCGTCGGTATTGTTACGGGCATTATTTCAGACAAAGACACCGGCTTGCCATTGAATGGCGTAAAAGTGCAGTTGGGTGACAGCGTCGTTGTCACAGACACCTACGAATCGTTGTTTAATAACTACACGACCAATCCGGATTTGCTGCAAAATGGATTCTATTTTTTCGAAAATTTGCCGGATACCACGTTTACATTGCGATTTGAAAAGGAAGGATATTATCCTGATTCAGTTGAAGTTACCTTGCAGGATGATTTCTTTACTTTTGTTGACAGGGAATTGCTATCCAGTACACCGCCACAGGTTACATCAACTTTGCCTGTAGAAAGCGATTCAGGTGTCTCGATTTTAGCGCTGGTTCAAATCAATTTTAATCGTGCGATGGATCGCGCTACGGTTGAAAATGCATTGCAAATCACACCGGATGTTGCTGCGGAGTTTATCTGGCAAAGTGGCGATAGGCGTCTGATTATTAATCCGGAAAACTTACAATCGTTAACCGAATATCAGGTTATGATTGACACAACTGCACACGATTTGCGCGGCAAATCAATCGATGGGAACAACGATGGCGTTCCGGGCGATCCATTCGTACTGACCTTTACCACAGGTATTGATGAACATCCACCTTCGGTTACGAATGTTTATCCGATCAGCGGAGCACGGTTGGTCGAATTGAAACCCATTGTTAATTTGGCCTTTGATGAACTGTTCAATGACAGTACACGTACTGCGGATCTGTTTTCGTTAGCCAACAACAGCAGTGGCGAGCTTGTCGCCGGTCATTGGCGATATTATGATGTCGCTGACCGAACCTGTGTGAACTTCTTCCCACAAGAGCAACTTGCACAGGACGAAATGTACAGAATTAAAGCCGGGCGGGGTATCACCGATTTGATAGGGAATGCGACGCAAATTATACGTAATTTTACGTTTACGACTGGTGATGAATATTTCAGTACACGATCTATTGATAATTTTGATGGTGGTGTTGCGGATAAGTGGTGGCAGCCGCAGCAGAGCGGTTCAACAGGAGGCATTGTAACCGATTCAACTGCACGTTTTTTTGAGCGTGGTAATGTAAATCTGTTGACGAATAGCACGGGTGCATTAAAAATAACCTATGGATGGGATGATTCAGGATCGCACCTTATCCGAAATTATCTTTCGAAGGGCACGCCACGTGCGCTGGAATTCACAAAAGATAATTTATTACAGGCCTATGTGTTTGGTGATGGCAGTGGCAATGGTTTTCGTTTTGCCGTTGATGACAATGTCGGATTGAGCAGCAGCGGACACGAAGTGAGCCCCTGGTTTGAAATCGATTGGATTGGATGGAAACTCGTCTCCTGGGATATGGCAAATGACGGCGTCGGTTCATGGATTGGTGATGGAAATCTTGATGGAAACCTCAGAATTGACAGTTTCCAATTGACGCATTTTGCTGACGCTGAGAAATTCGGTGCCATCATTATTGACGATCTCCGCCTTGCAGAGAGCATGCCGGTTGCTGTAGCAGAACATGAAGCTGATCTGATCCCGGAATCGATTGTACTGCAACAAAATTATCCAAATCCGTTTAATCCGGAGACGACAATTGCTTTGACACTTCCATCTGCACAGACGCATATTCAGTTAATCGTCCATGATATTTTAGGAAGGAAAATTAGAATCCTTGCGAATGGCAGTTTTTCGGCAGGAACACATGAGTTTGTCTGGACGGGGAAGAATGATGCTGGATTGCAAATGCCAAGCGGTGTTTACACCTACACGTTGCGATCGAATGATATTTATTTGGTGAAAAGGATGATGCTGCTCAAATAGCAGAATGCACATGGGGGAGAGAGTTCAACTCGCCAGTGTAAGTTATTTACTAATCTGGCGAGTTTTTTTTTAATTCATTTCATAGTTTTGCACGAGGATTTTGATTGAATCTTCGAAAACGACTTCCAACTGTGTTTCACCAATGACTTTTATAATGACACCATTTCCAAATTTATTGTGTTTAAGACCACGTTGTTCACTGAAGTCGCTACGCATGTCATAGTTCACAAATTCATCTTCCTGCATATCTGCGGTCAGTTTACCCCAGTCTTTTTTCGATGAACGGCGTTTTACTTTCTTTTTGCCAGTTTCTGTGGTTGCTTTTGCCTTTTTCTTTTTACTTTTATAAACATGGGTGGTGTTGCATCCTTTGCACATGACTTTTTTTACTTCATCATCTTTCATTGCGGTGACAATGTGGTGCATTTCAGATTTACATTTACCACATTCAGTAAAAATTTCATCACCCACGGCATATACTTTTTTTACAGCCATGTTGAACCTTTCTTTATGTATATGAATGTTTTTTTTAGATGTGAAAAAATAAAAAATTAGAATTGAGCTCAATTAGAATAGTTTAAAAGGAATTCTATTTTTAAAAACCAACTAGAATTTTAATGAAAATATTCACTAAAAGCTACTTTTTTATTTTTTTTAATTTTTTCAAAGATTTGCAAGGGGAAATCCTGCGGGGTAACAAAGGAGGAATAAGGGAACTTCGGGGATATTTATTCGTGGGCATGTTTTGCAAAGATTAAAGCTCTCAGGTGTTGCGGCTTTTGATGGTAATAACGATTTTCGATGCTCTGAATTTGTTCTTCGTTGGCGATGAGGTAATCCAAAACGGATTTTATTTCTTCCGGACGAATTGTCAAACCCGTAGCTCTTGCTTTGGTGTAAATCTCATCCGCTGTTAAGCTACGCTCCAAACCATCGGTCAACTTCTGAATCAAATCACCAATAAAACGTATTTCTTTTAGTCCTGTCATGGGCTTGTGTTTTTTTGTCAGAATTTTCATTTTTTAATTGTTACAGTTTAAACTTATA
>QQUM01000578.1 GCA_008501545.1 Calditrichota bacterium | reverse complement strand
AGTCAATAAATTGAATGATATCGTGCATCCGCGTGTCTTCGAGAAAGTTGATGAACAAATCGCTGAATTGGAAAAAGCCGGCGAAACAATCGTCTTTATCGAAGCGGCATTGTTTTTCGAAACCGGTTGGGACGGAGAAATGGACCTGATGATCAGCGTCAGCGCGCCGGAGGAAATACGTATCGAACGCATTCGAGAACGCAGTGATTTGCCAGTCGAGCAAATCAAAGCGCGCCTGCTGCACCAATTCCCCGACAGCTTAAAAGTTGAAAAGGCCGATATTGTCTTTCTCAATGACAACACGTTTGACCACTTGCATGACCTCGTGGATACTTTTTTGTCAGAACATGAATTGATTTAACGACTATCTTCAAATGCCAAAAACGCATTTTAAAAACAGCCACCTCCTTTTTTCTAATAACAGCCAATCACTGGTGGATGCACAACAGATGCTCACCTTTGTTGGTATCGTCGATTGGGAAAAAGCACGCCGTATCATCCAGCGACTTGGCGCGTCCGCAGAAACACAAGCTGCATTGTTGGAAATTTTGCCCACATTGCTGGTGAACTTGAAAAACTCTGCACATCCCGACCAGGCATTGCTCAAACTTGAACATTTTATTGAAAAACATGAAAACAGGGTGGTGTTTTACGAATCGTTGGCCGTCGCGCCACGCAGCCTGGAAATGCTGATTCAACTTTTTGCGGGCAGCCAGTTTCTCGCAGATGTCCTGATAAGTACACCCTCGATTTTTAATGATTTTCAGACTCCACAAAAATTGGCACAACCGAAAAGCCACGCCCAAATGGATGAGGAAATTTGGTCAAAACTGGATGCAAGCGCAGATTATTTTGAATCGCTGGAGGCGCTGCGTCGCTTCAAAAAACTGGAGCTGTTGCGCATCGGTTCGTGCGATCTGTTCGGGCTGCTGGAACTGGAAACCATTCTGTCGCAACTCTCGCTACTGGCAAACAGGTTAGTCAGCGCTTCGCTGACGCTCGCAAGCATGGAGCTGGGCGTTTCTGCTGATGGTTTTTCTGTGCTCGCCCTTGGAAAATTGGGAGGGCGCGAATTGAATTACAGTTCGGATATCGACCTGATATTTTTGAGTCGCGACAATACAAAAACCTACCAGCGGTTAGGCCAGAAACTCATTGAAATTCTCACAAAATCGACAATCGAAGGCTTCCTTTACCGCGTCGATATGCGGTTGCGTCCCTGGGGACGTTCCGGTGTCCTTGTTCCGGGTATCGATGAAGCGCTAAATTATTTTGATAATTCTGCCCGAATCTGGGAAAAACAGGCCTGGCTGAAAGGCAGGCGGATCGCAGGCGATGAGGCCGTGGGCGCAACTTTTTTCAAGCATGTAAGGCCGCAGATTTTTCAGCTGCCCCCGGATGCTGTTCGTGAAGAAATTCAAAAAATGAAAAAAGAAATTGAGTCGAATTTAAAAGCCAGGGGACAGAAATGGGGTGAAGTGAAAGGGGGCAAAGGCTCAATTCGCGATGTCGAATTTCTCACACAATATTTACAAATTACCAATGGTTCTGCCCATCCGGAAATCTGGAGCCGCAACACACTCGACGGGCTTGCCCGTTTGGCTTTAGGTGGTTTCATCTCAGCACCGGATTATCGCACACTTTCTGAAGGATACAGGTTTTTGCGTTCGGCTGAGCATTATCTGCAAATTATGCATGATCAGCAAGTTCACAAATTACCCGAAGATGATCGCCAGCTGCATTTTCTTGCCATGCGTCTCGGATTTGAAGGAAAGAATGCCGGCATGGCGTTTGTCGATCGCTATCATGAACACAGCAAAGCGATCCGGACGCTTTACAAAAATATTTTTAGTTCCAAAAAAACTGCTGAAAAACCAACTGTAACACAGGAAAATATTTATTCCGATAACGAAGCAATTCTGCAACACGTCAAGCGCCTTTCTGATGCTTATCGAGCAAGATTTTCTGCTGAAGAAATCGCGGAACATGCCGGAATGCTGCAGAAAGTCAACAATGAAAATCCATCGGAAATTAACCGCAAGCAACTGGATGAGAAGCGCTGGCGGATCACGGTTGCCGGATACGATTTCCCGGGTGAATTGTCTCTTATCTGTGGCCTGCTGTTCGTGCATGGACTCGATATCGAAGATGGCGCCATTTTTACTTATGAACCTGTGAAACAGGAGGGGAGCACATCATCCGCACCCAAGAGCTGGCGTCGGCGGCGTTTCCGGCCGGATAACTCAACCAACATGAGCAGACGCCGCAAAATTCTCGATGTGTTTACGGTGCGCTGCATTAATGGCCCCGTTAATGAGGAAACATGGGATAAATACCACCGCGATCTCAATGCATTTCTCGGCGAGTTGCAGAGTGGAATGCAGGCGCGTTCTCAGGGGGAATTGGCAAAACAAGTGGCACGGTGTCTTAAAAATATGTCAATGCCTGAAGCGACGTTACTGCCCATCGAAATTGCCATCGACAACAGCTCTTCACCGACGTACACTGTTGTTCGAATCGATGCGCCGGACACACTGGGATTTTTGTATGAATTTACCAATGCGTTGTCATTGAATGGAATGTACATTTCCAGCGTTAATGTGACATCGCTCAGTGGACGGGCACACGACACGGTCTTTTTGTGTGATGCCGAGGGCAATAAAATTGTTGATAAACGCAAGCAAAACCAATTGCGCGCGGCCACCGTTTTGGTGAAACACTTTACACACCTGTTGCCGCAATCACCCAATCCGGAATCGGCGATGTTGCATTTTCGGGAGTTCCTCAGCCAACTTTTCACCATGGATGACTGGCCTTTTGAGCTCGCCACCCTTGAACGGCCAGAGGTGCTGCATGCACTGGCAAACCTTCTCGGTGTGAGTGAATTTTTGTGGGAGGACTTCCTGCGGATGCAGCACCAAAACCTGTTTCCAGTTTTAACCGATGTTGAAGGATTGGGAAAACGCATCACGCGTGAAAAACTGGAAAAGGATTTGCAATTTGCACTTTTAACACATCGGGATTTTGAGGCGAAAAAGAAAGTACTCAACAAATTTAAAGACCGGGAGATGTTTCGCATCGACATGCGTTATATCCAAAATCTCATTCCAGACTTTCGCCAGTTTTCCCTCGAACTGGTGGATTTAGGGGAAGTCGTCTTAAATTCTGCCTATCACATATGTTATGACAACTTGTTCCAGCAGCATGGACTTCCTTTGCATAAAGATGGCAAACCATGCAAATTGAGTGTTGCAGCTTTGGGAAAATTTGGTGGCTGTGAAATTGGTTTTGGTTCGGATATCGAATTGATTTTTATCTACTCCGGCGAAGGCAAAACCAACGGCGAACGTATCATTACAAATGCCGAGTTCTACGATAAACTCGTCGTTGAGATGTCGAAAATGATCGTCACCAAGCGGGAAGGCATTTTTGAAATCGATCTGCGTTTGCGGCCCTACGGAAAAGCCGGCAGCCATGCAGTCCCCATTGCGGTTTTCGAAAAATATTTCTCACCGGAAGGCCCCGCGTGGAATTATGAACGTCAGGCCCTGGTTAAAATGCGCCCGATTATCGGCGATAAAGCATTCG
>QQUM01000017.1 GCA_008501545.1 Calditrichota bacterium | reverse complement strand
TAAACTGATCGTATTTACCGATATTTTCATAGTAAGTCTGATTTCGCCATTCGGGTAAATGGTGGCTCCAACGGCCTGATTCATATGTTCTTAAGGCTTCCATGTCCGTGCGTTTTTCACCGGAAGCGGCTGCTAAGGCATCCCAGTAACGGTTTTCCACCCAGTGCGCATCTGCATAAGCTTCGTAGACGGCTTCTAAATCATTTCCTTCATTGTTTTGGTTAATATAATAGAATATTCCCGCCAGTTCAAATGCAAGAAAACCAATGGCGCGATAGCGATTCTTATTATATAATTGTCCCAGACCGGGAACGAGTGCTGACATCGCAAATGCTTTTAACGCACGGCGGTGCGTGCTTAAATCCTGCTCATCCTGTGGGGTCGTGTTTTGAAGCAACTGCAAACGATTTTTTGCGAGATTTTTTGAAAATTCCCCACCCGCACTATTTATTGTGAGAAAAAGATTAAGCAATACAAAAATTACGATAAATCGAGTTAATTTCATGATACGCCTTTTTATAAATAAAACGTCTTCACTGAACAGAATGCCTGAAATTTTTCGGTTTAATCAAAATAGTCAAAGGTAATGCCGAAATAATATCGCCATTCCTTTCCATAAGTGATGCCACGATTTTGGAACTCATCCAGCCCGTACGCTGCATTAAAAAAGAGTTTCGTCGGATAACCATAAAATGAAAACATCTCAAGGCGCAACTGTGTGCCGACGGAACGTTTGAACTGGTTCAGCTTCATGTCGTCATCAACGAATGCATTGCTGTAATCAGCAAACACACCTACATAGAATTTATCGAAATAAACCTGTGCCAACGATTTATCAATGTTCCAGAAAAGTGGCAACCGGTAGGCAATTGTGCCGAGGACATGCTTACGCCCTTCAATAGAATAAAATGGGTAACCACGATTTCCATCAAGTCCTCCCCCATACAAATGATAAAAACTATCAACGACACGATCGATATATCCGCCCTTAAATCGAAAATACATCGAATGCTTTTTCCACAAGCCTAAATATTCTTTCCAGTCGAGCTGAAACTCGTTGTACTTGTAATCTGTAAAGACTTCCTGGGCAGTTCCAAAATTTGAATTGACCTGAAAACTATCGATAAACGACGTGTACATGGCATGATGCGAAAATGTAACGGATCGTCCGCCACGGGGATTAGCCGATGCATCAATAGCCGGTGCGATGGCAAAATATTCATAGCGGGTTTGCAAACCACGGGAAATGTGATAAGTATAACCGAAAGAAAACGGTTCATTCTTTTGCGTTACAGAACTGATTTTCGCATTGTACTGGCCGTAATTAAGTGCAAGTTCCAAATTGTGTCCCGATGAAAGCCCACGCCTCAGGCCCGCATAAACTTCGGTCAGATTATACGTATATTCATCCTTTCCTTCTTCCGTGTGCCGGCGTTGATTGTAGGCTTCCAAAAACAAGGTGGGACCAAATTTGTTATAATTTATCAGGCCGAACAAGTCGAGATCAAATTTGGAATTTACGCCGAATCCACCAAGGATATTGTAATTATCCAAAAGGTCACTGGAGAAAAAGTAAGATCCCACTTTTGTCGTGCCATAATCCCGGACAATACGTGGAATCACACTAAAAGCACTGTACCGGTTTTTATACGGTTGCGCCTGTGCCGGAACCAGATTGCGATCATTGAAATTTGGCGCTGCGATGTCGCGAAGATTGAGCGATGCCAAACCATTTGTTAACACTTTTGTCGGTGGCGTTACAGGAAATTTTGTGTACGTTGTGTATTCCGGAGCGATTGATTCAGGTTCATCAAGTAATGCAATTTTATACCCGTCCACAACAAACAGCGAGTAAGCAAGTTGGCCGGCAGAATTTACCGTGGGTGTAAATGCCCCACCGACAACATTTGTCAACAATGTCGTCTCACCGCTTGCAATATTCTTTTTGTATATATTAAAAATACCACTTCGATCCGAAGCAAAGTAAATACTTTTGCTATCGGGTGACCAAACGCCATCACGGTTATCGGGGCCTTCGTCTGCGACGACTGTCACTTTTTTATCAGCAAGATTTAAAATTCGAAGACTTCGACCTTCGCCCGGCGTAAAGGAAAATAAAATATTTTGGCCATCATCTGACCATCGCGGAGAATAAACCTGTTCGCCGTTTTTAAACTGCGTCAGGAGTTCGACATCTTTGATTTTTAAATCGATTCGGGCAAGATTTTGGGTTCCATCGCCATTCAGCACGAAAACAGCACTTTTATTGTCTGGTGAAAACGTCGGGCTGTGACCGCGTAAATTCTTTGTTAAACGTCTATTCTTCTTTTTCTCGACATCATAGATGTATAAATCGAATAAGCGTGATCCGTATTTGTTTTTCTCTTTCCGGCTGGAATAGATTATTTGCTTTCCATCATTCGACCAGTCGAAGGCCTGATTGGCGCCCGGGGCGAGGAGTGTTTTTTCTTGATTTTCTAAATCACGCAATACAAGAGATGTGAGCGAGAGATAGTCGCCTTTCCCTGTTGAGATGTAGGCTACTTTTTTACCATCCGGTGACCATTGCGGGTTGAAGTTGCCGATTCCCACAGGTTCAATTGTTTTACCGGTTATTTTCCTGGCATTTATTGTTGCAAGGCTGGTGGCATAGTGGGCTTCAAGAAATTTCTTCCATTCTTTGTAAAGCGTCTGACCATCTTTTCCAGTTGCAACTTTTAAGGCACTGGGAAAAGAAAATCGTGTTCGTTTTTTCATGGCTTCTGTCGCCCTGGCCAGCGCTTCAATGCCATAGTTTTCAGCTAAATATGTAGAAAATGCAAATCCCTGATTATACGCTCTTTCATTCCCGATACTGTTTTTTCCAAAACTGCTCATCTGGCCAAGCGTGAGCAATTGATCATCCACAACAGCCGTACGCAATAGCATGTCGCGGTGGCTATCCCAGTGATCATACCGCAAGCCGGGAATTTGATATTGTGCTACACCTTCAGCGAACCAACTTGGCATGACCGTGAAGGCAATTGGATAAGAAACGATGGTGTTGGGGTAGCCATAAAGCACATCCGGACGTTTTTCTTTTTCATAATCGATCCATTGGAGATACATCGCGGGCACTTTGCGTGAAAATTTCCGCGCTGCCTGCAACTGGATCATGTGGGTGTATTCGTGCGTTATTACGTTTCGGAGCCAATTGTGCGTGCCACGCAACTCAAAAGACATCGAGCTAGCCCAAATTTCCACTTTGTTATCGTAGTAATAGGCTGCACCATTGGAGTAATCGTCATGGTCCCGAACGATGAAGCTGGTTTTTTCAGGAGGCTCGAAATCGTATAGTTGTGTGATCGGACCATGAACTTCTTCAGCAATTTTTGCAATGACGTTGGCTGTACGCTGTGCCCCTTCATGATAATGTATAAAGAAATGCTCCGTCTCGAATGAATACCATTGCAATTCCGGATGGTTGTTCACTTCGAAGAAATACGAAGTCAGATGCGAGCGGCCTTCGCTGATAGTTTGAGCGTGTATAAAGCTTAAATTTATAATGAATAAGAATAAAAATCGTTTCAACGAATATTCCTTTTTCTATTTTATCACCGAGATCTTGAAAATTGCTACGCCAGTCTGGCTGTTGTTTTTTGCTTCGATTCTTGCCATGTAGACACCGTTCTGCGTGGAGCTGGCATCCCATACAACCTCATTATCAACATCGCCATTCCCCGGGCCAGAAAATTCGTCTACCAGGTCCCCTGCAAGGTCGAAAATTTTAATTTCGACTTCTGCAGGTGCAGACAAACGATAGCGGATGGTTGTTACGTTCCCCTCTGTTGGATTCGGATAATTGTATGCAAATTCAGCAGGTAAGAGGTCCCCATCCAAGTCGAGAGGAGAGCCTTGCAAAAGAGTTGAACGAGTATTAGCCCGGTTTCCGTTATAATTCATCCATGCATGTTCTGCTTCTAAACTGGCACCGGGAATCTCAAAGGCATGCAAAAACCCATCAACGGAGACGGCAAGCATTTCAAGGATACCATCGTTGTTGATATCGCCTGCTGTCAAGCTCTGTATACTGCCATGGAGAAAGGCAAGAGGGAAACCATCCATGAGTGAACCGTCATTTTCAATACCATACAAATCACCACCCTTACCAATGAAAAATATCTCCTGTGCACGATCATTATCAACATCAAGCAGAAGTGGTTCAAAATAACTGTTTGCAACAGAGAGTTGCAATTTTTCAGCGTCTTCTGTGTAAGGCTGCAATTTTACAGGGAAATTCTCCAAAACAGCCCCGAACTGGTTAAAAGCAAGTACATATTCTGCATTTACAAGAACCGCATCCTGACGATTATCGCCATCCACGTCACCGATGGCAATGCGGCTGTTGGCATATTTTTCATCGAGGATGATACTAAATTCATCTTCCTGATGAATGAGGCGAAGCTCACTATCTGTATTGGCAGCAAGACCAAATGTTCCCGATGCAAGGCTTCGAACCGATTCAGAAAATGTTGCGAATACATTTACATCATTCTCCATCTTCAACACGGTGTTGTCGGATTGAAAAAAATAAGACCCGTTTGATACAGAAAGGGCGGTGACATCCGCTTGTAAGGGTTGTGAATTAACAACGTCACCTGCGGCATTGATCATCATCATTTTGTCGGTGGCGAATGTGATTAGACCGTTGGAAAAACTTAGTGCAGAAGATGTTTTAAATCCGAGATTTAAATCCCACAACGTATCGAACGCCTTATCCCCATCCAAATCCACAGTTTGGAACGCTTTTAAGGCACCATTGTGAAAATTTAATATAAATTCATCACGTCCATTTCCATCTAAATCTGCCACGAGCGGGTAACTGAAGGGCTGGTTGTTCAGTGTCAGTGCGAGTGGAATTTCGTATGCTCGCTCCTCCCTGCCCGGCGCATCGACAACGACCTGTAGCGAATTATTGAACAGTGGGGTGCCGTCGCCATGCCATGCTAAAACCTGGTTATCGAGGGTAAAAACGAGTATTTCTTCGCCGGCATACGTCGGATCAAATTCTCCCACAATGGGTGGAAATATGGCTGAGTGACAGAATTTTGGAAAATTCGCCACTTCCAATTCCCTTGAGAGCGAAAATGACATAATCGCTTGATTTGCACTAATATCATAAATACGCACACCACTATTGGCCTGTGATTGAGCACGTGATGAAGGTTTTGTGTCCGGTCCGAATTCAATTTTATCGTTGCCATTTGCTTGCAGATTTACGGTATTGCTGTCGAACCATGCATCTGCCCACCACCCGTTTTCCGTACCGCTGCCAGGATGTAAAAAACTATAGAAATAGCCAAAATCTTGTGCAACGTCCGCTTCCTCGAGATCGACTCCCCGATTCGTTTTGTCCTCATTGATTCTGTTTTCTGCCAGTTTTTCTCGAATAATTGCATCGTTTATGTGCCAGATGAGAATTCCGGATCCTGGCAAACCATAATCGTATTCGTCAACCAAGGTTATAACACCGATCACTGCATTAGAAACCAACTGTCCGTTTTGGTTAAATTCTGCACGGTTGCCATTGCTGTCAATTGCGATTGCAATACTATCGCCGTTTACATCTGTTTGTCTATTTTCAATGAGAAAATACTCGTCATCTGTAATTGGGATTTTATAAATTCTGTTTGGAAAGTCTGTGCGGGCGGAACCGACTTGAAAGTCCTGCCCTCGATCAATTACAATGGGCTTTTCCCAACCCATAAATATTTTTTCCCAGGCAGATGGTTCTGCAGGCAACAATCCCTGCCCATTTCCTGATCCCTGATCCATCAATCCCCATCTTCCAATGCCGGTACCGCCTGTTACGGGATCAAAAAGACTTGGTAATCCAAGCTGGAATCCCATCATGATCGTCATGGTACCGAGCAATCCGATTTCATATCCCTCCTGGCTTTCGGTCTCAGGTAAGATCATGCCG
The DNA here is from genome assembly GCA_008501545.1 of Calditrichota bacterium. Taxonomy (GTDB): domain Bacteria; phylum Zhuqueibacterota; class Zhuqueibacteria; order Zhuqueibacterales; family Geothermadaptataceae; genus Bioreactorimicrobium. The sequence goes on along the minus strand of QQUM01000017.1, from coordinate 8,081 downwards.
TTACGCACGAAAATTCCGTTCACTTCAATGCCTGCATAATCAGGTTCGTCCGGACCAAATTCTTTTTTTAAGTCTTCAAATCGCAGGAAAGCAGATGTTATGTCGTTCGGTGTTGGATCAAAATCAAAATCGATATCATTGCCGACACCAGCATGGAAAAGAATGAAGCTGTCGTAGCAACTGAAATCGATTGAAGTTGTTGTGGCCGCCTTGAGCACGCCATCGCGCAGCAATTCAGCGAGACGGGTATCAACAAGCTCGGATCCGTCGTTAGGCGCGTAAAAAGCCATATCCTGATCAAGCTGGAATGCATCATTCTCACCCTGAGGATAAATGTCCCATGTAAAAAGCTGATTGCCATTTGAGACAGCACGGTAGTAGTTGCTCAATGCCTGTAGCTGAGCATCGAAATAGCTTCGGTTGTGAGGAGCCGGATCGACTGTAGGGACGGATGGTGTGCTCAAATCAAAGGAACCATCACCTGTTGTCTCGCTTGTCGTGTCTGGCTTAAATGCAACACGAATTGCGAGTATATGCGTTGTATCGGCGCTGGATGTTAACTGTTCGTCCGTATTATATCTGGAAAAATTGTTGTAAAGAGCATGAGAGGCTGGACCGCCTTTCAACTGCACCGGGTTGCGCTTGGCAAGCTGGCCCTGTGCATAGCTTTGATTAACCAGCGAAAATGATAAAAGTGTGAGAAAACATATTTTTTTCATTAAGTAATTCCGCCTGAGAAGTGCTGCGATACCACATTCACCAGCTCTGGTATCTTGAATTGGCACGTTACGTTAAAAATCAGTCCGTATCTAATTACAGAACTAAACTCATTTATTCTGATTTCGATCCGTACAATATTTAAACCTGCTTGTCACGTAGAGAATCAAAGGCTGAACAATCCATTAACCGCCCGGTTTCCTATTCACATATCCTGAACAATAGCAAGGGCGACACAACTCATTGGTCACCCTTGTTATGCAAACGATACTTACTTAAAAATTGAATGCTAACGAAAACTGGATCGTATCTTCTAATGGATGTCCCTCTTCAAGCGGGGAGATATATGCAGCATCGATGAAGAGACTTGCGTATTTCAGTCCTGCACCAAAAGTTAAATAACGTACTTTACCAATATCATCATGATGGAAACCTGTACGCATGGCTATCATGTCGCCGTACCAGTATTCCGCGCCTATATTCGCAATGACCCGCTTCAATTCCGTGTCCATATCCTCATCGAACAAAGAAGAATACAACGCCTTGTAAAAAGGGTCGGATTTTGTTTCATCATTTTCATCCTGGTAACGACGCACGAGTAACTTGTCAAATTCAACAGCAAGGGTTAGCTTATTAAATTCATCGTCGATTGGTTTGTAGGAGAAGCCGAGGCGTAAATTAGTTGGCAGGGGATCCGCCTGGGCTTTATCAATGTATGTGACTTTTGGTCCCATATTGGCAATATTAACACCGAAGTTCAGACGATCAAACAACAAGTCTTTATAGATGTACCCGACATCAAACGCAAAGGCGTTGGCAGACCCATCGCCCTTTTGTGATGTATTGCTCAATTCCGGAGCAAGATTACTGCGGATGTATTTTAACTGCAAGCCAACGCTCGAGTTTTCAGTTATTTGTGTCCCAAAGGATGCGGCTATTGCGAATTCACTGGAAACAAAGGTACCTGTCGGGATCGGGCTGTTTTCACTTGTAATAGCCTGCTCACCAAGGTTCAGATACGTTACAGCGGCACCGAACGTACCAAGTCCTTCGATTTCCTGTACAAAAGTGACATAATCGAAGAAAAGATCACTTGCGAGCTGTGGTAACCAATTGGAATGCATTGCAGATATTTGGCGCTGTTTCTGAAATGCCAGACCAGCTGGATTCCAGTATGTCGCCGTAGCATCATCGGCAATGGAAACAAATGCTTCACCCATACCTGTTGCGCGAGCACCAGGTGTAATAAGCAAAAATTGAACTGTCGCTTCACTCTGGGCAAATAGGTTTTGTGTAGAAAATGCACCGATTAGTACCAGAAGATAAGCTATAGTTTTTTTCATTCTTTACCTCCAGAATAAACAAAAAAACCGAACGCAGTGAATAAGTGTACTGGCATCCGGTTTCGAATAAAAAACACTTATAATACGTCCATTTGGGATTTTGGATAGCGCTTTGTTTGACAAACAAAGCATTGCGATTTTTTTAAAGTTGATTTATCCAGTTAAATCCGTATCGAACGTAAAATAGGCACTCTCCTTGAGATAACGAGCTGAATAATATAGAAATAGTTTTAAAATGTCAAGAAATAATCAGGGGCGCTTTTCACAATTTATCGTCATTATTTCAACGAATAGTTAATTCTGCTCTAAAGCAAAAACTCCTGACAGGAAAAATTGTTCCTTATATAAGTGCGGCACGAGCTGTTCGCAGAAATCTAAACGAAATAACATCCGATAATATTCATGAGAAATAGTTAATTATCAATCATTTCCAAATATTTTTCCGGGGACAACAGGCTGTCGACTTCACTCTCATCGCTCATCTTAACCTTAATCATCCAGCCAGTGCCATACGGATCAGAATTAACAGCTTCAGGTTCATCATCGAGCGCTTCATTGATTTCAGTCACTTCTCCGGAAACAGGCGCAATCAGATCCGATACAGCTTTTACTGCTTCAATGGTGCCAAAAGGCTCTCCCTGAGCAGTTTCAGCTTCTTGTTCCGGCAATTCAACAAAAACAATATCGCCAAGTTCACTTTGCGCATAATCCGTAATACCAATCGTAGCAACACCATTTTCTACCAACACCCACTCATGATCTTCCGTGTAACGCAAGTTACCAGGGACATTCATCTTTCTTCCTCCAGATCGAATTGGGATAATTTCGACTCACCTAACCTACTAACTATATTACAACTTTTCGGTTTCAAGAAAAGTTGTATCAAACTCACCTTTCACAAACGCAGCATTCTTCATAACCTTTTGATGAAATGGTATCGTTGTTTTAATGCCTTCAACGATAAATTCATCGAGTGCCCGTTTTGTTCGATCAATGGCCTCTATACGATTTTTCCCGTGCACGATGAGCTTTGCAATCAAACTATCGTAGAACGGTGGAATTACGTACTGAGCGTAGGCATGGGTATCAACGCGTACACCCGGACCACCGGGCACGTGAAAAGTATCGATCTTGCCGGGGCTGGGGCGAAATCCATTATCGGGATCTTCAGCATTTATCCGACATTCGATGGAATGACCACGCAGTTTCAATTGATCACTGTGAAAAGAAAGCTTCTCACCTGCAGCCACCAAAATCTGTTCTTTAATTAAATCGATATCAAACACCGTTTCAGTAACCGGATGTTCAACTTGAATCCGCGTATTCATTTCCATGAAATAGTATTTATTATCCTGAAACAAAAACTCAATTGTCCCAGCGCTCTGGTAATTCACTTCTTTGGCACCACGGACGGCAGCAGCGCACATTTCTTCCCGCAAAGCCTCAGTAACGACTGGAGACGGAGATTCTTCGATTAATTTTTGGTGCTTGCGTTGAATGGAACACTCCCGTTCACCCAATGCGATGATATTCCCATAACTATCGCCGATGACTTGTACTTCAATATGTCGGGCATGTGTAAAGTATTTTTCCAAATATACACCCGGATTGCCAAATCCAACCATGGCTTCCTGCCGGGCTTGCTTAAACATGGTTTCCAGCTCTGATTTTTTTCGGACAAGACGCATACCACGTCCACCACCACCTGCAGTTGCTTTAATGATCACCGGATAGCCAGCTTCTTCCGCAAGTTTTTCAGCATCTTTCACGCTCTCGACCAAACCATCACTACCGGGTATCGTCGGGACATTTGCTTTTTTCATCGATGCTTTGGCAAAAGCTTTGTCGCCCAAATTGCGAATCATGTCCGGCTCGGGCCCGATAAATTTAATATTGCAGGATTTCGTCACCTCGGCAAATTCTGCATTTTCGGCCAGAAACCCATAGCCGGGATGGATTGCATCCGCGTTTGTAACTTCTGCTGCTGAAATTATACGTGGAATGAGAAGATAACTATCTTTACTGGCGGGCGCTCCTATACAGACGGCTTCATCAGCAAAGCGAACATGCAATGAATCAACATCTGCTTCCGAATAGACTGCAACCGTCTGAATCCCAAGTTCTTTGCACGCACGAATTATTCGCAGTGCAATTTCTCCCCGATTTGCAATAAGTACTTTTTTCAAATCAATTTCCCTTTATAGCCGATTTTTGCTTTAAATGCGTTCAACAAGAAATAAAGGTTGATTGTATTCAACCGGCTGACCATCATCATTGAGAATTTTTACTATACGACAGGGAAACTCGGCTTCCACCTCGTTCATTAATTTCATAGCTTCAATAATACATAATACCTGTCCTTGCTTCACCGTATCGCCAACATTGACATAAGCGTCAGCCTCAGGTGCCGGAGAACGATAAAATGTGCCAACCATTGGTGATTTAATTTCTTCTCCACTTACTTCTTCCGAAACAGCTGTTTCTTTGGCAGCAGGTTGTTCAGCTGGCGCTGAAGCTTGTGTTACAGGAGCAGCAGGTGTCGTTGCCGGAGTTTGCATTGGAACGTGTATCTGTTGTGGCGCGTGCACCTGATAACCTGCGTTATTTGTGTATTTGGAAATTCTGACCCTTCGTCCCCATTTTGAGACTTCAAGTTCTGCTATATCTGCATTTTCAACCATTTTGATTAATCGTTGAATTTGATCTTCTGTCATTATGCCTCCAAGTAAATTACAATCCGAATGTCAGGATTTCACTCTTTCGATGTATGCCCCGGTCCGCGTATCAACGCGAATAACTTCACCTTCCGAAAGAAATAACGGAACTGTTACGACTGCACCTGTTTCCAGTGTAGCGGGTTTACCACCTCCTGAAGCAGTATCCCCTTTTAGACCAGGATCTGTCTGGGTTATTTTTAATTCAACCGAAATAGGAAGTTCTAAAGCTACAGGCTCTGATTCTACCTGCATGATATCTACGACATCGCCTTCCTTCATGAACTTTTCTGCATCACCAACCAACTCATCAGATATTTCAAGCTGCTCGTAAGTTTCGTTGTCCATAAATACAAAAGCTTCACCGGAACGATAGAGAAATTGCATCTTGTGGCGCATCACCATCACATCTTTCACCTTTTCGCCTGAACGAAAAGTTTTTTCCAGAACACGTCCAGTTTTGACGTTCTTTAACTTCGTACGGCAAATCGCCCCACCACGTCCCATTTTCACATGTTGAAAGTCTATAATTGACCAGACTCCACCATCAAGTTCAAAGGTGAAACCTGTTCGAAAATCTGCTGTGCTTGCCATTTATTTCCTCAAACAAATTAAACTTTTTTTAGATTACTATTAAAAAAAGTAGCCAAAACTTCTTACCGCAATCATGTCTTTCTTCATTTTTCGAAAGCATCACGCTCAAAGCTGGTCAATATAATTGAAAAAGGGAAAAAAGTCAACTTCTTACTGTTGCTTCATAAAATTCTAAATTCAGTAATTTATTGTCCAGCCAGGTTAACTGTCTCCCAGATTCATCCAGCATTATTTTTCCACTGTTGTTATGAGGTCCTTCAAAGATGAGCTTTCAACCGGATTACAACGAAACGTTCCATTCAGTTTTAGACAAGTGGAAAATGCACTCTATATCGCCTGGAAAACATGGCAGCAAAAATGAAACAGAGGCTGCAATCCCCTATCGAACCAACGTAATTAAAGCGCGAGTATCGGAAGTGTCTGACTGAATAACGCTTATGTATGTACCACTCGCGACGGTCTGTCCATGAAGATTTTTTCCATTCCAGAATACTGCTCTTTTGCCTAAATCATGAAATCGAAAGTCATGTCGCCAAACAAGCGTCCCATGAATATCATAGATATACGTGCGGAACGGGCTTTTTGCATGCGAAGGAATTGGCAATGTTATAAATCTGTGGAGTGAAGGATTGAAAGGATTGGGAAATGGCTGGATACGTTCGTGGGATACGTACTGTTCTTTTTCATTCAGATGATCCCGGTTATCAACACGCGTTGTTTCGCCGGAACCACTGGAATCGGGAAAGGGTGAAACGAGAAAATGATCTGTAATCTGGTTGCCATCGAAACTAAATTCGCCAAGATTGATAATTCTTGTAGGTGCGTCCTTAAGCACGATGCCAGTGACGATCGAATCGGTGGTTACGGAATTATGAATTTTGAGAATGAGAGTATCATTACTGGAAATCTTGCCAGTGGTTACCCAAAATATGGCCATTTCGTTGTAGAATCCACAACCGAAATTATTCAGTTTATAGATTACATCCGGACTATGTGTCGTGTATAAATTTAAATCAACCTGTTCGGCCGATACGATTCCTGATGTCTGATCATAAATTTTCCCCCAGAATATGGTTTCAGATTGTGCTAAAAGATGAAAGCTTGGCACAAATCCAAACAATGTAATGAAAAGTATATAAAACGACAACCAGCCACAATTCCTTGCAAGAATTAAAATCATCCTGATAATTTATTTGCAAAATTGCTTTTGCTTCACCCAAGTTTTGTAAATATATTGTTAAGCACCACCTTGGGCAATATGCATTCCACTTTCTTGTTCTGACAATATATGCCCACCAGTTGCAATATTTTTAACGAATCATTACATAATCGTACTTACAATGTTGGCTTTGTAATCAAAATCGCCTTTTGTGATCAAAAGAACATGAATATTAAAGAAAAATTACGAATACTGCACAAAACACCGGAAAAACTGCATACTGAATCACAGGCGATGCATGGCCCTGACTACAAATATATTGCAAATCAATTAGGCGGGTGTTTGATTGAGTCGACGCATGGAGACATAATTCGTATCATAAAGAGAGTCACTTTCAATGAAATCGCAGAATCGGCTATTCTGCAGCAAGTGCGGGATATTCCAGGTAAAAATGCCGCCATTCTTTCAAAGAACAAGGTGGAAGACAACTTTTCCTTTCGCTCAGCCTTGTTTATCGATACGGAAACAACCGGATTGACCGGCAGCAGTGGAACGTATGCCTTCCTGGTCGGAGTTGGTTATTTCCAACTGAATGAATTTGTTGTTGAATTGCTTTTTATGCCGGGCCTGGGTGATGAGCAGGCGTTGCTCGTCTATCTGGAAAATCTACTAAGCGAGCGCACAGGAATCGTAAGTTACAATGGCAAATCCTACGATATTCCCCTTCTCACGGCTCGATTCATCCAAAATCGAATGCGACCAACCATAGACTTACTGCAGCACTTTGATGTACTTCATGCTGCAAGACGCATCTGGAAAAATGACTTTGGCAATTGCACGCTCATCACTCTTGAGCGAAACCTCTTGCATATCGAGCGTGATGGCGATATTCCCGGCGACGAAATCCCGGAAATATACAAAACCTACCTGCGTACGTTCGAGACAAGCCAATTGAAAAAAGTCATCTATCACAATCAGATGGATATCGTTTCCATGGCAGCATTGATTGGCATCCTGAATCAAAACTTGTGCGAGTTAAACAATCCGCCTGAACTATCTGGACAAAACCACACCGAAACAAGAATCGTTAACCTGCTGCAATCGACGAATGAAGCGGAACAGGCCATTACCCGAATGCAAATCATATTAGAACAAAAAGCAGTGACTGATTTTGAACGAGCTGAAATACGCTTCAATCTCGGCATGCTGCACAAACGACGCAACGAATGGCTGCTTGCTGAAAAACATTGGCTCGAGTTGATCGAGCAATTGCCCTTTGCCATTCCTCCTGCAATTGAGCTGGCAAAATACTACGAGCACAGGTTAAAAAATTATCAAAAAGCACTTGAGCTGACGAACAGATGTTTGGATTTTATTCAAGTTCGAGTAGAATTAGGCAAGAATTTCGAGGAAGATTATGTACTTGCACTGCAAAAACGAAAAATGAGAATTGAAAAAAAAATATCCAGAACCAAACCATTCAGGTAATTTGAAAAAATAGTTACACTCAGAATAAAAGCCTTCCGGGTTTTAACAATCCGGAAGGCTTTTCAA
>QQUM01000470.1 GCA_008501545.1 Calditrichota bacterium | reverse complement strand
CTCGGTTACATTTTTCTCTTTTGTCTTTAATTTAGCTTAAAAATAACAAATTTGGTAAAATTGCTAATGACGAAAGATATAAATATTCACGATATTGCTCGCAAAGCCGGTGTCTCTGTTGCAACCGTTTCAAGAGCGCTCAATGACAACGGTCCTGTCAGCGTAAAAACCCGCCAACGCATCCAACAAATAGCCAAAGAATATGACTACAAACCCAATCCCATCGCGAAAGGATTTGCCCGTCAGCGAAGTGAAACAATAGGGGTAATTTTACCCGAACTCGTCGATGAATTTTTTACAGAGGTCTTGCGCGGTATTGATGAAGAAGCCACTCGCGCTAACCGGTACACGCTTGTTTCCAGCTCCCACGACCGACGCAATATTGTAGAAATCTTGCTTGAATTTATGTCCAGCGGCCGGGTTGACGGGGTCATTTTAATGGCGCCGTTCCTCCATGGTGATATACATGGCCTGCTTAAAAAAAGCAAACGTCCGCTTGTTCTGCTGAACAGCGGCGATGATTTATCGCATTTTCCCAGTTTCAATTTCAATAATTACCAGGGGGCATTTGCAGTAACTGAACATTTGATCAAACATGGATATAAAAAAATAGCCACACTTTCCGGACCCGATGGAAACCATGATGCAGAAGAGCGTTTCAGAGGCTTCAAAGATGCGCTTCAGCAAGCTGATCTGCCTGTCCAGGAAAACTTTGTCGTTCAGGGCGGTTTTACACTAAGATCCGGTTACCATGGATTTATGCGGCTAATCAGTCAACCGGATAAACCGGACGCCATTTTTGCCGCCAACGACATGATGGCTGTCGGAGCTTATGAAGCAGTAAAAAGTCTGAGATTAAATATACCCGTGGACATTGCTGTAGCCGGTTTTGATGATATCTTTTTGAGCCGGTTGTTGACGCCCACGCTGACGACGGTTCATGTTCCGATACATGAACTTGCAACAAAAGCCGTGAAACACCTCGTGCAAATGATCGATGGAAAAATCGATACAAACGACGTCTTTCATGAGGAAGTATCAACCGGTCTGGTAATCGGCGGTTCGTGCGGTTGTACAAATTACAACAATCAATCTTTCATATAACAAAAGTATTTTTTGATCCATTCGGCAACACTGCGCCGCTTACAGTTGTATTTCACCTTTTGCTTCTCGTTTGTTAGTGTCTTCATTAATTGAAAATAACTCACTTATGTTCATATTAACTCAAAATGGAGGTAGCAATGAGAAAAACGTTTACTGCACTCTCGTTGATCACACTCATGATGCTCGGGTTGGCTTTATCTGTACAAGCCCAAACTGCCCGTACCAATGTTGTCTGGGCGAGATCAACGGAAGGGGAACCCATCACACTTGACGGTGTTTTGGATGAAGCAGCATGGGCAAGCGCAGAATCGATTCGCGTGCAATATGCAGACAATGTCAAATTTATTCCCGGCAGTGGTTTTGCAGATGAGCGGGGTATGAATCCCAGCGATCCCACTGATGCAACCATTAAATTTTTAGTGGTTGATAACTGGCTTTATCTGGGAATTACGGCGAATGACAGTTCGGTTGGTGGCGGTTTATTTAACGAATTTGATGGATTTTTAATGAACATGCGCAACCGCTCAGATGAAAATCCAACAGGCACAGGCAACTTTGAGTACTTTTACGGCTGGGTAACAGAAACCTGGGCTGATACGGCAACCGGTGAAATCGGCGCTGATCCGGGCTTTTTCGGCTGGGCTGGCGGCCCTCGTGATTCGGTTAACTCACAAATATGGGATGCAGCAACCACGGTTATCGGATTATCCAACGCGGACAGCATTCTGGATGAAGCCTGGATAACCGAGCTTGCTTTCAACCTGGATGAACGCGGTTACGACGCCACAAATACCGATGGCGACGTTGTTCAATTCAATATTTCAATTTATGATTCCGACTGGCATTGGCCACACAATGCGGACAAGTTTACAGCCAATCGCACCTGGCTTGCCGGTCCCTGGGGCAACAACTCGTCGTACGATGTCTTGCGCATTTATGTGCGGCCGGATATCACTATAAACTCAGGCGGCGCGCCCACAGTCGGGCCGGAAATGATTGTTCTGAATGGCGAAGATCACCCCGATCCCACCATTGACGGCAATTTGAATGAAGCGGTATGGGCAAATGTTCCCGGACTTGACCTGCGTTTTGATGATGATGAGCTGCGCGCATCTTATGGAACGATCGCAGCTGATCGCAGTGGATGGTGGCAGCCGGAAATCGACGGCGCGCGTGCTGCGGTTCTCGATCCGGCTGACGGAACATTTAAATGGTACTTCAAAGGCGATATGCTTTACATTGGCGTTGATGTACGCGATCAGGCTGTCTGGGCTATTGAAAATTACGATCAGTGGGATGGCGTTCGCATAATCATAAATGACCGTGAAGCGATTCGCGGCGACGGCACGCTAGACGCCCACCAATTAGATGTGCATTTTGACGCCACCGGCGCGCCTCTGGCCTCCGGATATTTAGCGACGCTGTTGGCAGATACCGTGCAAGGCGCCAAACTCGGCCTTGCAATGAAGCCGAACACCACAATCAACGATTTCAATGACGTTGATGAAGGTTTTATGATCGAGATGGAAATCGACTTGACCAAACTCGGTTATGCTTCCGGCCGCGGCGACGGTGTTCTGTTTATCAGCGCCATGTTACTGGATGGTGATTCCTTCTTAAACACTGCAGATAATTACGGCAACCGTGTCTGGTGGATGCGTGAAAACGCCGGAAATGCTGCGCCGGTGTGGGCATATATGGATCCATTTAGCTATGTGCCTGGCGCAGAAGAACCTGTGGAGCTTGAACGGCCTAATGTAATATGGGCACGGCAATACAGCGGTGAAATCACCCTTGACGGTGAATTAAACGAACCCGGCTGGGCGAACGCAGAATCGATTCGCTTGCAGTATGGAAAATCGGGCAAATACATTCCGGGTAGTGGTTGGCGTCAGGAAAGAGGTGTACCACCAGGTGATCCTACTGATGCAACTGTCAAATTTTTAGTTGTTGGCAATGGCTTGTATATGGCAGTTGAAGCCAAGGACAAATCGGTCGGCGGTGGTTCGTTTAACCAATTTGATGGCTTTCTGATTAATATGCGTGATCACTCAAGCCCCGATCGCCCGGCGCCGCCATTTGAGTATTTTTATGGCTGGGTAACCGAAGGCTGGGCTGATCCTGCAACCGGTGAAATTGGTGCTGATCCCGGCTTCTTTGGATGGGCCGGCGGCCACAGAGATTCGACTGATGGTCGGACGGGCCTAACAAATGGCGAAGTGTGGAACGCTGTAACAAAAGTGAATGGCCTCGCCAACGCTGATTCCATCGAAGATGAAAGTTGGGTTACCGAGTTTTATTTTAATCTCGAACCACGCGGATACGACCCAACCAAAGCCGAAGGTGAAATCGTTGAATTCAATATGTCGATTTATGACGCTGACTGGCAGTGGCCGATGGACCCAGATAAATTCAGTGGCAACCGCACCTGGTTGCAAGGCCCCTGGGGCAACAATTCATCCTATGATGTGATGCGGATTTACACCCGTTC
>QQUM01000369.1 GCA_008501545.1 Calditrichota bacterium | reverse complement strand
ATTTTGCCATGATGAATACCTTTACGAATTTGTCCAACAAATTGGCAGCTATATTCGATAAGTTGGAAACCATAGCCGAAGGCCATAGAACCTGGAAAATAGTTGCATGCGGTCTGGTTCTTCTTTTTCTTGCTACCATAGGTATAATCGAACTTTCCAGGCAGAATTTATTGCCTGGATCTGTTGGCTCATGGATTCCCCAAAATCACTTTTATGCAGTTCATCTTGCTTTTACACTGCTGCTGCTCATCGAAATAATCGGACTTGTATTTGCATTGTCCCACTCCGTTTCTGCTTCCGTTGGGAAACAGTTTGAAATCTTTTCACTCATTCTCCTGCGGAATGCATTCAAAGAGTTCATTTACTTTGATGAACCCATTCACTGGTTGCACATATCCGAACCGATTTACCACATATTATCAGACGCAGGCGGCGCCATTGTTATTTTTTTCAGCCTCGGCCTTTACTACAGATTGCAAAAACACAATCCAATTACAAGTGATTCACAGGAGCAAGTTCAATTCGTTACTGCTAAAAAACTCGTCGCCCTGGTTCTTTTGGTCATCTTTGTTGGCATCGGGATTTATTTTAATATTCTCTATATACTTACACGTAAGGATTACAATTTTTTCGGTACGTTTTACACGATTCTCATTTTTACAGATATTTTACTTGTTCTCATTGCAATACGCTATTCGACAACCTATCACGTTGTTTTCCGAAACTCCGGTTTCGCATTGATAACGGTTATCATACGCCTTGCTCTGGTCGCGCCAGCCTATTATTCAATTGCACTCGGTTTATGCGCCATGCTCTTCGCCCTCGGATTAACTTTGGCATATAATAATTTTGCACACAGTCTCCAGATTCAAACTGCCGGCTCCGCGCCACCAGAAAACGAATCCGCTGTAAACAACTGATTTTGCTGCTGCAGCATGGCGTGGTACTTATTCCCCTTTTTCACCAGCGCATCATGCCGGCCTTTTTCAATGAGTTGCCCATCATCCAATACATAAATCATATCCGCTTTTTCCATAGCAACGAGCCTGTGCGTAAATAGCAAAACCGTTTTCTCACCGGACAGGGCCCAAACCGAATTGAGCAATGCCCGTTCAGTAACAATATCGAGATTCGCTGTGGGTTCATCAAAAATCAAAATCGGTGCATTTTTTAAAAGCGCACGGGCAATAGCCAAACGCTGCCGTTGACCGCCACTTAACTGCAAACCATGCTCACCAATCCATGTGTCGTAACCCGATGGCATATCAACGATGAACTGATGAATGTGTGCTTTTTGGGCAGCCCGTTCCACGGCGTACCGCGTGGCATTCGGATTTGCTAGCGCGATGTTTTCATAGATTGTCCCGTTGAAAAAATGTGGATTTTGTGCCACAATCGAAAATTGCTCGCGCACAACTTCTTGTGGAATCTTTCGCAGATCGATACCGCCCAGCTCCATGCTTCCTTTCTCAAATTCCCAGAACCTTGTCAGAAGATGGATGAGTGTTGATTTACCACTTCCGCTTGCCCCGACAATAACCGTCCATGATTTTTGTGGAATTGCAAGCGACAATCCGTAAATAACACAACGCGCTGCTGCATTATAATGAAAACTTAGATCGTGAATCGAAATATTGTAATGCGCGAACTCCACTTTCTCTGTATCTTTATCCTGTACCGCTGGTTTCGTTTCGATGATGTCGAACAGCCGGTTAGCCGCTCGCAAGCTGCTATCATAATATTGTGTTGCCGCGGGTAAGGGTAAAACGGCTTCAAATGCGGCCATCGTTCCAATTACGAGCACGGCTAAAATCACACCGTCCAATTGTGAACTCGAAACCAGTGGTATCGCCACAGACAAAATACAGAAAACCGTCACGTTCATAATGATACCAATTAACGACTCATGCATGCCATTGATCCAAGCCATACGCCGTTGCAAATTCGTATAACGTGCATTCAGTTTATCAAAGGCAGCAAGATGATCACTTTGCCGGCCAAACGCTTGTAATTCGGCCATTCCCTGCAATCCATCAATTGCCATAATATGAAGTTTTGAACGCAGTTCAATAAGCTCGTTTCCCGATTTTTCACTTATAATTCTCACCAGCAGTGGGACGGCGACACCACCAATTATAAAAAAGGTCAACAGAACAACTGTAAAAATGAGATTAAACATCCCAAACAGAAACCACATTAAAAAGAGCACGGCAAGGGCAATCACCGGTGGCCCGATGACCCGGGCATAAATGTGTTCAAGGCTTTCAACATCAGCAACGATTCGGGAAAGCAGGTCACCACTGCTATATTTTTGCAACCGCGCCGGCGCCAGCGGCTCGACAGCTTCGTAAAACCACACACGAAAACGCGTCAAAAGCCGGAATGTGACTTCATGGGAGACATACCTTTCCAGGTAGCGAAAAACACCTCGGGCAATGCCAAAAAACCGTACACCGACAATCCCAACCTGCAGTTCGGAAATCGATGGATGCAACGCGGCTTTGGCAATGATGTAGGCCGACGTCATCATTAAGCCGATACCACTACCAATGGTTAAAAATCCAAGCAAAGCAGCCACGATCATCCAGCCCTTATAGGACAAAGCCAACCGTAATAATTTAATGAAATGGCTATTCATGTATTCATTTCGGCTGTTTTTATGAAATCAACAAAGAAACCATCCTTTTGCAGCAAAGATTCAAATGAACCGGATTCCACAATTTCCCCACCTTGCAAAAAAACAATTTTATCTGCACTTCGCACGGTATTCAACCGATGCGCAATGATGAACACCGTACGATCACGCATCAGATCCTGCATCGATGCGATCAGTTGGGTTTCCAGTTGCGGATCCATGTTTGCTGTTGGTTCATCGAGAATGAGAATCGGGGCGTCTTTAAGAAAGGCACGTGCAAGGGCCAGTCTTTGTGCCTGTCCCCCACTGAGTCTGGTGCCACGCTCACCGATAATTGTATGGTAACCATCAGGTAATTTCATAATAAAATCATGTATATTCGCCTGACGTGCGACTTTCTCAAGTGTATCATCTTTCGCCAGGGGATTCGCGATGCGAAGGTTCTCAGTAATGCTTTGGTTGAACAAATAAGGGATTTGCGGCACCCAGGCAATTTGATCGCGCCAGCGTTGCAGGTCGAATTCAGAAATTGTGCTCTTCCCCAATGAAATCGCACCACCATCCGGGTCAAGAAATCGAAGCAGTAAATGGCTCAGTGTTGTTTTCCCTGAGCCGCTGGGACCTACCAAGGCTGTAACTTTACCAGGCGAAAGCTCCATTGAGATCGATTTCAAAGCCGGCGCATTTTGCCTCGCATAAACCAAAGTGACATCTTTGAAGCAAATAATTTGCTGCATGTTTGGCGCTTTACGCGGCTTTTCGTCATTCGCGACTGGCGCTGCTACATCACATATTTCAAAAATACGCTCGGCTGCTGCTATGCCTTCCATTCCAGCGTGATATCGGGCGCCCAATTGCCGGATTGGCGCGTAAAATTCCGGCGCCAGAATGAGAATAAAAAATGCCTGTTCAAATGCGATTTTGTCGTATAAGAGTCGCAAACCAATTTCTACCGCAATGAC
>QQUM01000326.1 GCA_008501545.1 Calditrichota bacterium | reverse complement strand
ATTACCGGGGCCCCATGCCCGACGTTTTCGGTCCTGAATTTGCCCGACGAGCGAAAGTGACCGTCGGCGTGGTTGCCGAGGAAGTCAAAGGCAATCCCTGGTGCATCGGTGTTTTTATCGACAACGAAAAAAGCTGGGGCATGCCCGGAACCACAAAAGGGCAGTACGGCATCGTGCTCGATGCTTTGTCAATGAAATCCAGCGAAAGCCCGGTCAAGGCGGAGTTTACAAAATTACTGCGCAAGAAATACAGCAGTGTTAAAGCGCTGAACAATGCTTGGGGAACCAAAATTAAAAGCTGGAGCGCGTTGAAAGCCGGCGTCAATTACAAAAACAAAGGCGATTACAATGACGCCATGGTTGCGGATTTCTCCATGCTTCTGGAAGCCTATGCCACAAAATATTTTCAGATTGTTCACGACGCGTTAACCGAAGTCATGCCCAATCACATGTATTTGGGCTGCCGTTTTGCTACCTGGGGCATGTCCGAAGAAGTTCGGGCAGCGGCTAAAAAATATGTGGATGTGTTCAGCTATAATTACTACAAGGAAGCGCTCAGCCCAAGCTATTGGAAGTTTCTTGAAGGCATGGACCGGCCGAGCATCATCGGCGAATGGCATATCGGCACCATGGCTTCCGGCATGTTTCATCCGGGCTTAGTGGAAGCCGCCAGCCACGAAGACCGCGCGCGCATGTACAAACGCTACATGCAGACAGTGATCGATAATCCGTACTTCGTCGGCGCGCACTGGTTTCAGTATATCGATTCTCCCACGTCCGGCCGCGCACACGACGGTGAGAATTACAACGTGGGTTTTGTACGAATTACAGATGTGCCTTATGCTTCTATGGTTAAAGCGATTAAAGAATTTAACAAAGACCTTTATCCAAACGTGTTTGGAAAGAAATAACAGTTTTCGAAATAGACTAACTGTGATTTAACGCGGAGTCGCTGAGACGCAAAGACTCGCAAAGAAATGAATTTAAAAATCTCTGCGTAACTCTGCGCCTTCGCGTCTCTGCGTTTTAAAAGTTTAGGCGTTGATTGCCAGAGAGTTAAAAGAGGAGTACCAATTATGTTAAATAAACAATTGTTATTAGCCCTGCTTGTTTTACTCGTGCAAAGCGCCTTTGCTCAAACAAATGAAAAACTTGTATTCGACCTAAGCGGTCCGATGTGGCGCGCGGAAGGGACTTTGCCTGGTCGTGGCGTTGAACTGGAATTCCACAAACATCTGCCAGACAATTTCAGGACCAGCGTGCCCGGCGATGTATTCACCGATTTGTGGCGCATGGGCCGCATCGAGGATGTGAATGTTGGCACCAACGGCCAGAAAGCCAAATGGGTGAACGAATACGAATGGTGGTATTTCCGCCAATTTGATGTGCCCAAAAACATGGAAGGAAAACAAATCCGCGTGCTGTTTGAAGGCGTTGATTATGCCTGCGATGTTTATCTAAACGGAACTTTCCTGGGCAGTCATGCCGGCATGTTTTCTCACTTTTCTTTCGATATCAGCAAACTGGTGAAACTGACCAGCAAAGGTGAATCCAGAGACAACAATTATCTCGCAGTGCGCCTGGCGCCAGCGCCGCGCAATGTCAGTCACGTGAACGGTAAAAAGTACCGCTGGCACGGCGACTACAACCAAAATGTGGTGCCCACCGGAATCTGGCAGCCGATCAAGCTTGTGGCCACCGGCATCACGCGCATTGCCGATGTGTACACCCGACCTGAGCTTCGGGAAAACGGCGCCGCTGTGGTTCATGTTGAAGTTGAGCTGATAAACGATTCAAAATCAAAACAAAAAGTTTCGATTGATGTCAACCTTGCGGGTAAAAATTTTAAATCAAAAAGCTACTCAGCCAAAATCGATAAAGCTGTAAAGCCCGGTTCGACCATTTTAAAAACGTCCATCGAGGTAGCTGATCCAAAATTGTGGTGGCCCTGGGATTTGGGCGATCAGAATCTTTACAACGCTGATGTGCTGGTCACTGCTGCCGATGGCCAATTCCAGGATGCAGAAACCGTCACATTCGGCATTCGCGAAGTGAAAATGGCAATGAATCCGGGCTGGACCAAAGAAGAAGTGGAATGGCCATGGACGGTGATGATTAACGGCAAGCGACACTTCGTTCGTTCAGGCACCTGGGGCGGGCCGCCGGATATGTTCACTGGCCGCACGACAGAACATACCTATCGCGAACTGATTCGTCTGGCCAAGGAAGCCAATATCAACAACCTGCGCATTTTTACCTGGCACCCGCCGGAAATTCCACTTTTTTACCAATTATGCAATGAAGCCGGCATCACGGTGTGGCAGGACATTGTGCCGATGAACAATCCCATTCTTAGAAATGACTCGCTCAAGCAAGCCGCCTTTGCCGAAGCGGTCGCCATCCTGAAACAGCGCAGAAACCATCCCTGCAATATCATCATCGAGGGATCGGAAGAGACCTTGTATTTGCCTTCGCAATCGCAGCGTAAGTACCAGTGGGATTTTGTGGTCGAGCTGGGCGATACGCTGAAAAAATACACCGACCTGCATTACATCCCCACATCGCCGTTGAGCAGCAATCATGCGCAGTTTCTCGGGTTAAAAAAACACGAATCGGCCCATCCCCACGGCGTCCATTACGGCGTCGGCAGATTCTTTATGGAAGATTATTATCCGAAACAAAATTATGCCGCAATCCCGGAATTAGCGGTGACGTCCTGTCCCGATGTGGAGAGCATCAAAAAGTTCATTCCCGAAGACGAACTGTGGCCGCCGGGGCCGAGCTGGGGCTACCGCTGGGCTGATTTGGATGTACTGCAAGCGCACAATTTCGAGGTGTTTGGCGAGGATTTTACCGACAAATCTTTGGAAGAATTTGTGGAAGCCACGCAAATCGCACAGGGCACCTATTTTCAATATGCTTTAGAACATTATCGCACCCGTAAACCCAAAATGAGCGCCATTTGTTTCTGCCATTTTATTTTGAATTCACCTGACTTTAAATGGGCGACGGTGGATTACTATCTGCAGCCCAAAGAGTCCCACTATTTTATCCAAAAAGCCTACCAACCGCTGCTAATCACCCTGCAATACGAAAAACGCCGCTGGCTGCCGGGTGAGGAATTCAAAGGCAAAATCTGGGTGGTGAATGATTTTATGAAAGATTTTAAATCCTGCAAAGCGCAGATTAAGATTCTCGATACAAACAAAAAAGTAATCAAAAAAGAAACCATAAAGCTGGGTGATATTGCCAAAGACAGTTCCAAAGAATTTGCCGATTTGAATTTCAAAGCGCCCGGAAAGAGGGGTGATAAATTCTATGTGGAAATCACAATGATCGACAAATCCGGTGTGAAAGTTTCGGCCAACGATTACATGCTTTTGGTGGATGACCAGCAGGCAGCGCTGGAGACTTATAAAAAATACGGAGTAGCGTCACGCGAGCGCATGAAAAAGTATGGCCGCAATACCAACCGCTATTTCCCTGGATTGTTTGACAACACCAAAAGCACAAAGGTGGAGTGGATTAAAATCAAATGAAAGCAGTTTTTACTTTATCATTTGCACTCACTTTGACAGCGCCCATAAATGCGCAGACAACT
>QQUM01000647.1 GCA_008501545.1 Calditrichota bacterium | reverse complement strand
TTTGATCCAGAAGCAGGACAGCAGCTCTTTCGCTTCATCGCGGGTGAGCGTGCCGGCAGCGATTTCTCTTTCGAAAAATGGCTGCAGGTGCTGGTCGAAGTGACCGGGATTCATCGCGTCCCAGCCGTTGAGTTCGGTGATGGTGCCGAGGTGCACGAACCAGTACATCTGAATGGCTTCCCGGAACGTGCGTGGCGCATGGGCTGGCACCCATCGACACACCTTTGCGATTTTCAGCAACTCGGCTTTGCGCAGCGGATTGCTTTCTGTTGCAGCCATTTCTTCGGCCAGGTCGGCATGGCGTTCGGCAAAAACAACAGCCGCATCGCAGGAGATGGCCATGGCTTTCCACTGCTCGGCCTTGTCCGTGGCTTCCGGATCGTTCAGGTAGTCTAATTTGGCAATGTTTTCTGCGATTTCCCGTTTGAAATCGAGCATGCCTTGTTGGTAGATTTTGCCGTCCAGTGCCGTGTGGCCCGGCGCCCGCTGCTCCATGAATTCGGTGAACAGGCCGGCTTCGTAGGCCCGCTTCCATTCTTCGGGCACGTGATTGAAGATGCGCTCGCGCTGGGTTTTGCCCTGCCAGTAAGGAATCACTTCGCGGGCATAGGTATCGATGTCTTCCTGCGTCGTTGTGTAGCGCTGCATGTCACGGGTGTTGAGCACGTGGAAATCCTCGACGCTGTGGCATGTGAGTTCGGGGAAGGTTGGCACTGATTTCGGTTTTGGACCGCGCTCACCGACGATGAGTTCGTCCTCGCCGATGTACAGCGTCTTTTTTTGACAATGGTCGAGAAAAGTGAGGGCGCGCAACACCGGGATGCTGTACTTGCCGTAATTTTCTTTGTAAAAAGCCGTCTCATGCAGCGCCCGCTCGATGGAAATGGTCGGCTCGGTATCGACGCTCAGTTTGCGCAGTCGCTGAACGCGCGGATTCATGCCGGGACCGATTTTATCTTCCAGCGGTTTGTAAAAATTTCCTTCGGCCACTGCTGGTCGTTCCGGCGCCGGATTGCTGATTTTAACTTGTTCAAACATGGTTTGTCCTTTTTTATGGAACACGGATTTAACGGATTATACGGATCGGGACGGATTTTTTTATAATGATCCTTTTTCATCCGCCAAATCCGTTTCATCCGTGTTCTATTTTCTCCTATTATCCATTGGCGATCTTTGGTAGTTTGTCACATATTTTCAAATATACCAATAGCGTTATATGAATAATGTCGACTGCATTTGAATTTAACGAAATACTGAATACGTCGAATGAAATGAAGAGAAAGCAGGCAGGTTTAGGTGTAGAACATCAGGCACTGAAACAGGCAGCGGTAGGTTTTGCGAATGATTTTGAGAATAATGTATGTGGCCATGGTTTGATTTTCTCCAGATTGGAAAAAAGATAATCAGCGAAAAAATAAAATGCAAGAGGCGAGATGGGGTGCAAACAAATTTACTTACAATAAAGTTTTGTGAAATGAGAGATAAGTCGAGACGGATATACCGGATTTAAAATCCTGTCAGAGTTGTTGATAACTCACCTTCTATGTACTGTTCAATTTCCGGTCATCTCTAATCTCGCTGATGTGGTAGTGCGCAATAATTTCCTCGATTAATCCATCCGCCATGTAATACCATTCACTTTACAGTGACTGTAAGGCATGCTTTGTTGGTCATATTTTGATTTTACGCTCGGAGTGCAAACCTATTAAGGGTTGCGAATTGCAGCCCATAAACGATAGTTGCATGGCATGTAAATGGTCTGCACTCCATCATATTATCTTGAGAATAAACTACTTGAGCGGATGCAACAACTCAACTTGGTGAATAAAGCGGATTCAATACGTCATTAACATTACTTCTTTTTTCTATCGAGCATGAGTTTATCCCTGGCCGGCAATTCCGGAAATGGATTGTGCGGCTCGAGTTGGTACCAATAGGCGACCGAAGCCAGGTCATCCTGCAACGGCAGGTAGTGGCCGGTTGAATCCCAGCCAATGCTCTGGATGGTAACGCGCAAATCGCTGTCGAATCGAATTGGATCGACGATGTGCCAGCGATACTGCCCGAATGCATCGATGAGGTCACCGATTTTTTCGTCGATCTGATAAAAGCCGGTGTAAGGATTACTGAACTCACTGTAATGCATCTTGCCATCAATTTCGCGGTCGTTGTAGCCGTACGATCCGCAGAAATAATCTTCCTCACCCGTGCCGCAAATCGTCGGAAAATCCTTGTCGCCATCCATGTAGAATTTGATTTCGCCTTCTCCCCACCAGCCGGGACTGCGTGCACCGTGCGCCAGGTAAGTGCCAACGTATTGCCCTTTTCCCTTGATGCCATCGACGATTGTGTAAACATCTTTAAACGGCAGGCGATTGACTCGCCGAAATTGCGCATGAAAGTAGGGTGTGCCTGCATCAACTTCTTCCAGGGAATAATCGATGGAGTAATACAGTGTGGCCCGTTCGCTGCTTTTATTTTCCATGGTGATTTTGCATTTTTTGCGAAATGGCATCTGCCAGTAAGAATTGAATCCGCTGCGTGGATTGACGCACATGGCGAGAGAACTGATGACCGGTTCATTCTTCATCCCCCATCCGGCGGCAAAGAAGTCGCCAACCGGCACTTCGATGGAGGGATCTTCTTCATCGTCCCAATAGAACCGCAGAATCATGAGTCTGTACTCGCCCACCGGCGTCATCCAGATATGATTAATCACGCCGGACCCTGTAATCTCGCCTAAAGTAAAGGTCTCACCAGCCTGAATACGGATGTAGGGATTGACTTTCCAGCCTTGCCCGAGATTCGCCGCGGCTTTGGCGGCGGAACCTTCATCCAGCGTTGCCATGCCACCTTTGCCTTTTTCACCAGTAAAGTTTTCAGGACTGATTGACCGGGTTTTGGCTTCTGTAAGTTTGTAAAGATTCTGCATGCTATTCCCTTGTCCAAAAAGATTCAATTGCATTACGAAAAATGATAACGTCAGGTAAAAAAACACACGCATCATTCACTCCTCTCCTTTGGTTGAGTTTATCTTACTTTTTAATAAAAATATAAATAGTATAGAAAAAAACGTCGATCTAAAAGGGATGGTAATTGCTATTTTCAATTATTTGCCTACCACCTTACCGGAATTTAAATCATTGCGGAGACATTATGGCAGCACAAACAGATATTCTTCTGGAATCAGGGACGAACGAACTGGAACTTATTGAGTTTTTATTAAAATATCCAGATGAATATGGCAATATGATCGAACAGCCGTTCGGTATCAACGTGGCAAAAGTACGAGAGATCATTCGTATTCCGAAGATCACAAAGTTACCAAGCCAGCACGCATCCGTCCTTGGCATATTCAAATTACGAAACGAACTCATCCCGGTGATGAATTTGGCCGACTGGCTTTTCAATTATGATTACTGTGATGAAAAACAGAAGCTTATCGTCTCCGAGTTTAATACAATTAAAGTCGGTTTTATCGTACACGATGTCAATCGCATCCACCGCTTCAGCTGGTCACAAGTCGAATCTCCGGATAGTATCAATGAAATGGATATCGATAATTCATCCGTCGTTGGTCTCATCAAAATGGAACAGAGAAT
>QQUM01000083.1 GCA_008501545.1 Calditrichota bacterium | reverse complement strand
AATGAAGGTGCATGCCCATTTTCTGAGCATGGGAAAAAACGATGTCCCACTGATCTAATTTTGAGCAATCATAAGTAAGAAAATTATTTGTGCTTACCCAGGGAAACACGTTTTTATCGTCGCCATTTGGCGCAGACATCGTCAGGAAAGAGATTGAATTTAATCCTCTCGAGGCAAGATAATTAATGGCGCCCATAATTTCGGTTCCATTGCCATTTCCCCATACTGGATCGCCTTCATTCCAGTCACCGGCGTGGGGCGACCATGATTTTCTTCTACCGTCATTGTCAGGGGTATTATCGAAATCTTCGTAGGCCAAAAAGTTTTCAGGAGAATCTGGCCCTGCTTTTAAGAACCACTCGCCATTTCCCGCAAAACGAAGATGGTGCTCGCCAACATATTCCAGGCGCCCCTTGCCTCGCAGGTCTTTCCCCGTTTTATCGGTAGCGCCAATCGTGAAAGATCCAGTGACGCCATCCACGCCCGCGACAGCTGAACCGGCGGCATCGCTTACCGCGATATCAACTCCGCTTTTGAAAGATAAAGTGTAGTTCCACGTTCCCTCTGCATCCGAAGAGAAATGAACGCGCCATTTGTTGCCGCTGGTTGCGGATGTATTGGCCGCGTCGCCATCAGCGGCAAAATATCCGGGTACTGTATAGGATAGGCCGCCATTGGTAAACGTAGCGCTAAAACGATAATCCAGAAATGGATTAGGATTCCCGGTTTCACTGGCTTGCGGGCCGTCTACTGTCAGTGTGATTTTATGCCATTTTTTCAGTTCACCAGTGACACTCACATTAGCGTGGGCAGTGTTGATCAAAAGTACACTGAGTGCGGTTATGAACAAAAGAAGTCGTAAACTTCGCATGAATAATCCTTTTTAGTTAATACTATTTCCTACAGCTTCCGAATTTCAATATCCTTAAATCGTATCAAAACCTGATCTTTTGCATGGATTTGCAATGCCAAATGTCCCTTTAAACCAACATCATATTTCTGATGATTGGTATTATCCAAAACACCGCTGCCATCATAATCCGAAACCAGATTTCCATTTAAATAAGTGCGTATTTTTGTTCCTTTGCAAACGACACGCAAGTCATTCCAGTTGTGATTTTCATGGGCGTAATAGAATACCACCCGTTTGGGTTGAAATTTTTCTTTGTCGATTTTCCAATCGGCCAGGCTTGGATTTATCCATCGCCGTTCATCGCGGGTTTCGTCGTAAATTAAACCGGTGCGCCACGGCCCGGGCGGATGGATATCAACCTGCGGCCCATCCAACCAACCTCCCCCTGGTGCTGATTCATCAGAGAAATAGCGGCTGCGAATCTGCAATCCACTGTTTCCCATCGCGACGGTATCCGCTTGAAATTTCAGCCTGATTTCGAAATCAGAATACTCCTTTTCACTTTGCAGCCATACATAATCATGCGATGAACTGCCCATCGAATTGCCGACGATTGCGCCATTTTGAACAGACCAGAAATCTTTCTGCTCGTCTTTTGGCAGACATTTTACCTGCCAGCCATCTAAATCATTGCCGTTAAACAGAGACTGCCAGTCATGCTGCGCAGAAAACACTTCCAGCGAACTTATGTTGCCGCCGCCTTTTACAGGGCTTCCAGCGGCAAAATAAATCTTATCATTATAATTTATTGCTTGCGAGCCATGGCGTCCACGAACAAGGGGAGCCAATTGCTGCCAGGATTCCTTGCGTACATCAAAACATTGTGTTTCATCATGAGCATGTTTTAATCCGCTTTCTCCACCAAAGTAGAGAATGTAATTTCCCACAGCGGTTAGTCCGCCGGCAGCGGTTGGGACAGGCAGTGGTTGTTTTGCCGTGCGCCATTGCCCTTCCTTAAAATCAAAAACATCCACTTGAGGGATAACGGCGTTGAAGAACGCTGTGAAATTCTCTTCCGTGTGAACACTCGTGTTTCGCCCGCCGATGCAGTACAATTTGTCGCCAACAACAATTGCCGGGAAATGATCACGCACTCTTGGCGCATTGGGGAGAACCTGCCATTTTCCCGTTTTCAGATTGTAAGCATCAAATGCGTCAGTTGTGCCGCGGTGTGTCCCAGTTTTATGCCGCCGACCATGTATATTTTGTTATTATAGAGAACCGCCCCGCAGCCTCCCCTTCGTCGCTCAACCGGAATTTCCGCTCCTTTTTGCCAGGAATCCGATCTTGGATTATAAATGTAAATGTGCGACAACGGCTGTTCAACCGGGTATTTCCCGGTCATAGCGCCGACGACATATATGACACTATCAACCGCAACTGCTTGAAAATGATGCATTTCAATGGGAACTGGATTTCGATCTTTCCAGGTTTTGGTTTGTGGATCATACTCACACACCGGTTTAACTCCCCGCCCGCCGATCAGGTAGAATTTCCCACCACATTCGACAAATGCATTTTCATGTCGAGGGGCTGGGATGCCATTGGTTTCGACCGTCGTCCAGCGACTGTTTTGCAATTTTGTATTCGATGCTTGAATGGCGCCCGTAACAAACATGACAGTAAACAGGTTGCACACCATGAACTTTGCTATACCTGCTTTCACTCGCATCACCATCCTTCCACTCATTTTATATTAACAGACTGGCCATTTTTAGCCGATTCGTAGACCGCTTCCTGCACTGATAAAGATCGCAGATAGTCCG
The DNA here is from genome assembly GCA_008501545.1 of Calditrichota bacterium. Lineage (GTDB taxonomy): Bacteria > Zhuqueibacterota > Zhuqueibacteria > Zhuqueibacterales > Geothermadaptataceae > Bioreactorimicrobium. Next base: position 926 of record QQUM01000083.1, on the reverse strand, counting down.
GCCCGTTGGTTTCGAATTCACTGCCGCTTAGCAGACAATCGATAAAATGCCGCTGCGTGACATACACACAATCGCCGGCAAAATTGATGTTTTCGTGGTGATAATCGTGTTCTTTCTCCGACTCGCCCAATCGATGGATGGTCAATCTGCCGTCGCCGTACAATCGTATTGCGCCTTGAAATCCTTCCACCAGAAATTCACCGAAAGTGTAGCGCGGACTGGGGTAGTTCGGTTCGTTAAACCGGCTGGCATCCCACAATCCAATGGTGTTTTTTTCGAATTCAAACATTACCATCGCCCAATCTTCGCCCGCAATCACGGGATTCATCTTCCGCAATTTGGCGTACACATTTCGAATTTCTCCGGCAAGAAAACGGAAAGTGTCGATAAAATGAATACCATTTTCATAGACGATTAATCGTGGGTAATCTCTGAAGTAAGGTTGACGGGGAATGTATGCATTTTCACCCCAGCCATCGCCCATGCGTTTGCGAAAGTTCAGTGTGTGCAATTCACCGATCGCGCCATCATCCAAAAGCTTTTTGATCTCCCGGTGCCAGGGTTGAAAACGCCAGTTTTCATGCACCATGAATCGCACATTCTTTTTTTGCACATAATCGACGATGGCAATGGCTTCTTCCATTGTTGGCGCCAATGGTTTCTGGCAGATAATATCGATTCCCCGATCAGCGGCAAATTTGCACATTTCCAGATGCGTTTCCGGCGGCGTGATGATATCGACAAAGTCGGGTTTTTCCTGCTCGATCATTTCTTTCCAATCGACATAGTGGCGCGGGATGCCGTATTCCTGCATGATTGGCTCCGCCCGCTGTTTATTGCGATTGCACATGGCCGTAATTGTGGTTTCCGGGCTGCGCCACCACGCTTCGTATTTAAACGGACTGAAATATCCCGCACCGATACCT
>QQUM01000312.1 GCA_008501545.1 Calditrichota bacterium | reverse complement strand
GGATCATTATCTTTGGAATTGGGATCGCCGCCCTGAATCATGAAATTTGCCATAATACGATGAAACTTTAAATTATCGTAGAAGCCATTCGCAGCACGTTCGATGAAAGCGAAGCAGGTGATGGGCGCTTTATAGGGATCGAAACCGACTTCGATATCACCATAATTGGTGACAATTTTTGCTTTCAAGCCCTTCATGCGGGATGAAAGAAAATTGAGATTGGTATCGGCTCTTTTATAAAAAGCCAGGTCTTCTTTCATTTTTTCCATCTGAGCGACGAGTTCGTTTTTTTGCTTCAGGATTTCGTTCTTTTCCGCTTCCAGCTCCTTGCTTCTGTCGTTATTTGAACAGGCTGTGAAGAGTAGACTGAATACAATAATCACATTGAAAATCTTTTTCATTCTGCACCTTTTGAATTTTATCAGTAATTCGTGAATTTGCAGCAAAATATGGATTTTTCGAATTCATCGCAACAATTGCATTGGGATGCTCACAGCGTGTTTTTTGGGGTGCCAATAAACCTGCCATCTTTTCTATTGCCCTTGCGAAAGAATTGCGACTTGTTAGATTATAGATTCACAGTTCAAATCCGTTTTCACTTTATGAAAGGAGAATTTCTTACGAAAAATAATCGATAGCTGTCCGGCTAAACAGGTATCGCAATTCGAATCACAGTTCTCACAATCTCGATTTGTACATTCTTTAACAGAAGAAGGAAGTTATGTGTGGAAAAACAAATGTGCAGGACATTTATGAAAAATCGAAAAAGCAGGTTGGTTACATACCGAAAAACAAAGCACCAAGAGAAATTTATACCGAATTGGGATTTAAATGTGGTCTCGAGATTCATCAACAGTTGAAGACAAGCAAGAAATTGTTTTGTCGCTGTCCCGCTGGCATTTATCAAAAACCGGATGACTATCAGGCAGATGTGATCCGTCATATGCGCCCGACACTCAGCGAGTTGGGTGAATACGATGGCACCGCTTTGATGGAATTCAAAACCCGGAAAAACATTACCTACCGCATTAAAAATGAAAACGCCTGCACTTACGAAATCGATGACACGCCACCCTTTCCAATCAATAAAAATGCACTAGAAATCGCCATAGAGATTGCACTTTTGCTCAAATCGAGCATTGTCGGTGAGCTGCATATCACCCGCAAGCAATACCTGGATGGGAGTATACCCACCGGCTTTCAACGGACGGCCATCGTCGGTATCGAAGGGCAGATTCCACTCACAAAGAAAAAAGTCAATTTAATTCAACTCAGTCTGGAAGAGGATTCGTGTCGCGAAGTTTCCGATATTGGTCATGAACGGGTGTATCGCACAGACCGCCTCGGCATGCCGCTCATCGAGATGGTGACGTATCCTGAGCTGCTGACGCCGGATGAGGCTGCAGAAGCCGGACATTATCTGCGTTTTCTCGCTCGCAGCACTGATAAAGTTCGTACAGGTATTGGCGCCGCACGGCAGGATGTGAACGTCAGCATTGCCGGGGGAACCCGGGTAGAAATAAAAGGCGTTGCCCATATCCGCTGGATTCCGCAGCTTACCCATATCGAGGCATTCCGGCAAAAAGCGCTGCTTGAAATCGCAACAACGCTCAACGAACGTGTGCCGCAACCGGCTGGGTGGAAAATACACAGTACGCCACTCTCTTTTCGAAATCATAGCGTAGCTGAACTGCCCTTGAAAATGATAAAGAAAAAGAAATTTGATGTGCATGCTGTGAATCTGCCAGCATTTAAGGGATTGCTTGCTTTCTTCACCCAGCCGGGTAAATGTTTTGCCAATGAAATCAGCGACCGGCTCAAGGTGATTGCATGCCTGGAAAAACCGAATGTGCTGCATTCTGATAATGGCACTGCTCTCGATTGGGATTATGTAAAGGAAAAACTTGGAAGTCGTGAAAATGATGCACAACTACTTATATGGGGGCCACCTGACGATATACCGATGGCCCTTGAAACAATCGATGAAAGGTGTCGCCTTGCATTTGCAGGTGTGCCCAATGAAACCCGCAAAGCGCTGAAGGATGGAACAACACTGTTTGAGCGGGTACTTCCAGGACCGGACCGCATGTATCCCGATACAGATTCTCCACCACTGCCTGTTGCTGAAGCAACGATTGAACGCATACGAAAACAGCTGCCGGTTGATATTTCTTTTTATGTACAAAAAATGCATGAATGGAATTTACCACCCGATGTTTCTCACCACATTCTCCGGTACAATCTTTTTCCGTTGGTGAAAAAGATTATCGAAGAATGTGAACAATCGCCTGTTTTTGTTGGCACCCTTTTCGGGCATACGTTGAAAAATATCGCAGGGCGTATAACACCGGCAGCACAATTTAAATTTGATCGCATCCACCAACTCTTTGCCTTCATCAAAAAAAGGAGACTGCAACCGGAGGTGATTAAAAAAATGCTGCCGGTTGTTTACCAATACCCGAACATGGATTTTGATTCCGTCTTGACGACTATCCATTTCATTGGACGGCCTGAAGCCGAGATTATTGCGATGATTCCTGATCTTCAAGCCAAGTTTAAACGCATTTGTCGAAACAAAAATGCAAATGAAAGCGAATGGGTGATGGGCAAACTGCGACCGTATGCGCTTGGAAATATGAATTTGAAGCGACTCAGAATCCTTGTGGATGGAGGCAAATGATGGGTGATATTTTTAAAGGCTATAAGGGAGCTGCTCTCGCTGCATTAAAAAAATTCAAAATCAGTGTGTGGAGTGATGTTGATATTAAGAGTAGCCGGGGACAATTCAGTGGCATCGTATTGCCACGTTCGGAGAACGACGACGACCGGCATATTGTTCTGAAACTGGCGACAGGGTACAATGTGGGCATTGCGGTAGAATCCATTCGTGTAATACACGAACATGGCTATAAAGAAGCGCACTATAAAATTCCTGAGAAGGCGTTCCCGACTTCCCCGGAAAAGCCAAATGTTAAATTGCTGGGAACCGGTGGGACAATCGCCTCCCGATTGGATTACCGTACTGGCGCGGTCATTCCGGCTTTTTCTCCCGGTGAACTTTACGGCGCGGTGCCGGAATTGGCAGATATTTGCAATTTGTCTACCGATAAACTTTTTGCTGTATTCAGCGAAAATATGGGCCCAAAACAATATATCACATTGGCGAAGGCTATCGGGGAAGAAATTAAAAATGGCATTGATGGTATCGTCGTCGGACACGGCACAGATACGATGCACCATACGGCTGCGGCGCTTTCGTTTATGGTGCAAAACTCGCCGGTTCCAATTGTCATGGTGGGTTCACAGCGATCATCCGACCGCCCTTCTTCTGATGCTGCGCTCAATTTGATTCACGCGACATACACTGCAGCACATGCTGATATCGCAGAAGTCATGGTGTGCATGTTTGGCCCGACTTCAGATGAATATGGTTTATTGCATCGCGGGACACGTGTGCGTAAGATGCACTCGTCCTATCGCTCCACTTTTCGCACTATAGGTGATATTCCCATTGCGATGGTGAAACGGGATGAAATACGCCACTGCACAATCGCTATGCCCATCGCAGAAAAGACCGCCATGTAGAAATCCTACCATATTTTGAA
>QQUM01000271.1 GCA_008501545.1 Calditrichota bacterium | reverse complement strand
ATCGCATGATAATTTTTGATAGACAAGTTACTTGAAACCGAGTAGTTACTCCGTTTTACAGGCAATGCTGTATTGAGATCACCGGTAAACGAATTTTCGCTATGATAACCTTTATCGAACTCGCCGCCGTCTTGCGCTTTTTTGAAAGCTTCTGTATAAAGTCCCATACAACTGCATATAATTATTTAATGATTGAGATAGCCACAATTAAAGACAGGAGGTAACAAAGAAACCCGATCAGAATGTAAATGATGAACTGTGTTGTATTCGGTTTTTTTAGGATGATGTACCGGTCCAGTTTGTAAAACAAACTTTTTGTGATTTGTTCGAGCAATTTAATTTGATCGAACTCATGGCCTTGGCTTCCATGCTGTTGTGTCGCACCGTTGGAATGATGGCTTTTTTGTTTCGGTGCGCCTGTATCTGTAAATTGGTTTGACTGTGCAGGACCATTGGTTTGAAATAAATCATCAACCTTCTGTTTGTCTTTAATCCCGGGTTTTTCCATGCCGTAACCAGGCTTTTGATGGTCTCTGGGTTTCGAAGTTAATTTATCCTCAACCGGCGGTACATTCGGCGAAATACCGGACAGGGTTGATTGTTTTCCACGAATTGATGGAAGGCCTGTTGCATCCATCTGTAGTGTCTTTTGATCTCTCTGAAGTTCAGGTTGTTCAGGCTTTTTCTCGACAGTTTTTTGCGGCCTTTCTGTATTCGGACGCTTCACGGTTTCCCGTGTTTGGGAATGTGCTTTATCGGTCTCAGCAGAATCTACATTCTTCTGCATCTTCTCTTCCATGAGCATATCGTCGTCCTCATTGGTTTTCTCCTTGTCACCAAACTCCTCAAAATTAAACCAGTCCTTTTCCTTTTTTTCAGGTGGGCTTTTATCAAGGGATTTTTTGAAATTATTCATTACAAACTCTGCATCAGTTGCTGTGAATTCATCCATTGAAATTTCTTGATAACTGTCTCCAAAACCGATTGCAGTGATAATATCCGAGCTTATTTGTTTAATACCTTTCACGTAACCCATAATGAGTGCATTTTCACAGATTGTGTTGATCTTCCGTGGGATGCCCTCGCTGATTTTGTGGATTTTTTTAACAGCTTCCTTCGAAAAGACGGAAACGGTGGGATTGGCGCCTGCAACATGGATGCGGTGTTGAATATATTTACCCGTTTCATCAAGGGATAGCTTGGTAAGATGAAAGCGCATACTAATGCGTTGATCTAATTGGCGCAAGCCTGGTTTTTTTAGCTTCTCTTTTAATTCCGGTTGACCGACGAGAAATATTTGCAGTGCTTTTTCATCATTGGTTTCAATATTTGATAACAAACGAATCTCTTCCAGAACCTCTTCTTTGAGATTATGTGCTTCGTCGATCATTAAAATTGCTGTGTGGCCTTCCCGGTTTAGACCACCTAAAAATTCCTGCAGTTTTATAACATACTCTGTCTTGTTTTGTAATCCTGCGGTGTCTATCTGAAATTCATTGCAAATGTTCTGAAGCAATCCCTTTGCGCTTAATAATGTGTGGAAAATAAAGGCTTTTGAAGCATTTTCATCGATTTCCTGCATTACAGCGCGGAGAATCGTTGTTTTTCCCGTTCCAACTTCACCAGTTAAAACCACAAATCCCCGACGCAAACGCAGACCAAGTAACAGCTGTGAATACGCTTCTTTGTGACCTTGACTCAAATACAAATACTTTGGGTCCGGTGTCAGTGAAAACGGTGGTTCGTTCAGATTATAAAAGTGTTCGTACATGATGTTTATTCACTATTTCCCGTTTAAATTAGTCCTGTTGCAGTGGTCTGGATTCTTGTTGTAGAAATTGCACTTCAGCAAGCACAGGCAAACCAGTCGTTTTTTCCAGCGATTCAGCGTTTTTAACTGTCGGATCTGAAAATTCCATCAGAAAAGCAGTCCCAAGGCTGACAAACAAACCTATTATAATTGCAATAATTGCGTTATAACGAACATTCGGTCTGATCGGCTCAGTCGGTACCAGTGGAGGATTAAGGATTTCAATTTTAACAGGATTCATGTTTTTAAATGCATTCAGTGTATCTTCTTCTTTTCTTTTCACGAGAATCGAATAGAGATTTTCGTATTCGTTAACATCTCTGAAGAGGGCCTCATGTTTTTGCTCAATCTCCGGGAGGTTTCTTAGCTGCTTTTTCAGAACGCCATACTTTGCCTGCAGTATTTTTTTCTCTGCGGAGAATGCATTCAGCGTCGCTTTTTCAATTTCAAGAACCCTGTCCACTTCTTTTTGCAAAAGTGCTCTGATGTACGAAATGTTGGATTCAACAGCTTTTACTTGCTCATATTCTTCCGTGAAATCATTGAGGAGTTTGATTTTCTGCAGTCTCAATTCTGTGAGTTGATTATACAACTTCTGCACGTTGCCCCAGTTGGCATTTTGTGAAGCGCGAACAGGCAATCCTCCCAAATCGGCGCTGCCGTCACGAATCAATTGAAATTGTTGAATGAGAGTTTCCTGCAGTGTGCACTTTCTTTCAAGGGTAAATAAATCCTGTTCAACAGAATGGAACTGGTTGAGTACTTGCTTTTTTTGTTCAGAGAGCGACACGATGTCTTTTTGTGCAAGGTAGTCGTTGTAATCTTTCCGTAGAATCTTGAGCTTGTTTTTGCTCCGGGCTATCTGATCGTTTAAAAATTCATTTTCATCAGCAATCTCATAGAGTTCCTGGCGAAAATTTGTGTATGCCTTTATAAAAAACGAAACGATTTGCGCTGCCCGTACAGGTCGCGTGTGTTCGAAGGCAACTTCAATTATGTCCGAATTATTTACCGGTGCGACGATGATATTCTCCATCAACCAGGTGATTTTTTTGTTGTCCTGTTGCGAAGTGCTGTTTGAGCTTTTGTTCAAAAACCGGGAGACACGCTCAGCAACCTGATAACTTCGAATAAGCTCGACTTCTGAATTTATCTGCCATTTGTGTGGTTGCTCAGCGCCGGGCCGGCCACTCCCTTGCAGAATAATTGCATCCTTTTTGTCCCACTTTAAAAGTAAGCGCGCATTGGCCTGATATATTTTTTGCATTTTCATGCTCATTAACACAATCAATCCAATGATTCCTATGAAAATTATCAGAATCAAACGAATCCGGGTTTTCAAGATGCGCTTGATATCCCGAAAATTAAAATCAGGTTGATTTATTTGCTGAGCTGGCTGCATATACTTTGCTTGTTTTTAGTCGAGAATTCGAGTGTACAAAATGGTTCGAAGATACAAATCTAATGGAGGAGCAATGAGCTTGCTGATAAATCTTTCAACGAAGCCATTGAGTTCACCAATGTATGTTTTTGGAATATAGATTATGTCATTTGCAAGTAAAAGGCGATCGCTTCCGGGATTCGGATCTTTTGGTATATTTGTAAGATTCAGGCGCATAACTACTGGATTGCTATAGAAATTATTTCGCATGAGAATTACACTATTCAACTGCGCATACCCGGTATTGCCACCAGCCGAAGCAATACCACGCAAAACTGTCATGCCATCGTGTAATTCATATACACCGGGTTTATCAACTTCACCTAATATGTAGAACTGTTTTACACCAAATTTA
>QQUM01000819.1 GCA_008501545.1 Calditrichota bacterium | reverse complement strand
CGACAATCAAAGGCATCATGATGGCCAAGAAAAAGCCAGTCGCCGATGTTGATGCCGACGATCTCGGCGTCGAACTTGATGGTGGGGCTTTCAAAATGGAAAAAATCTATACACCGGTTAAATCAAAAGAAACGACCGTTCTCGAAGGCGATGCGGATACCGTCGTAACGCAAATTATTGATAAGCTTAAAAATGAAGCGAAAGTACTTTAATTAGGAGTTAGGTGTTAGTGATTTGGTGTTAGAGACAAGGGAAAGCTAATTAATGACCAATTTCAGAAATTTAAAAATTTGGCAGCGTGGCATGCAACTCGTTACCGATGTTTACGAACTTGCTTCTTGTCTTCCCAAAGAGGAGAAATATACCCTGAGAAGCCAAATAACAAGATCAGCTATTTCAATACCGTCGAATATTGCTGAGGGTAGCAGTAGAAATAGCAAAAAAGATTTTGTTAGATTTCTGGAGATTGCATTAGGCTCTGCCTTTGAATTGGAAACCCAGCTGCTCGTTATTGCCAAACTAAAATTAGTAAAAGAAGAACCTGTCAAACAACTCGTTTTTTCTTTGCGAGAGGAACAAAAAAGGATTAATGGTTTGATTCGGTCCCAGAAACAGAAATCCAACACCTAACAACAAACGACAAATAACTCACAAATGGAGATAAAAATGTCACAAGGAATTTTAGTAATCATAGAACACAATGATGCGAAGATCAATCGCATTTCACTTGAGGCTTTGGCCGGTGCTCAGAAACTTGCAGCAGCAACTGGTGAGCCTGTTTTTGCTGCAGTTCTTGCTGATGATTGCAGTGCTATGACATCCGAATTAACCAATAAAAAATTAGATAAAGTCTATGCCATAGCGAGTCCGGAATTGGCAGACTATACCCCCGATGGTTACACCATCGCTCTGGAACAACTTATCGAAAAAGTCGACCCGGCTTATGTCATAGTCGGACACAGTTATCAGGCGCGGGACTATGTCGCGAAATTAGCCTTGCGCTGTGGTGGTGCATTAATGAGCGATTGTATCGCGATGAATGCCGATGGTGGCAATCTTACGCTGACACGACAAGTATTTGCCGGTAAATTTAACGCAGATTACAGCTTTTCAGGCGATGTGACATGCTTCATTTCATTGCAGGCCGCTGCTTACAGTGCCGAAGAGTTGGAAGCCGGTAGCGCTGCTATCGAAGATTTTGCTGTGAACTTAGGTGGCGATGACATTCGAACAACAGTACTGGAAAAATTCGAAGGCACAAAGAAGGATGTAGATTTGGCTGCCTCGGATATCATTATTGCAATTGGCCGTGGTTTAAAAGAAGAAGATAATCTGGAACTCGCAGAGGAATTAGCAAGCGCCCTGGGGGGTGACATTGCTGCTTCACGCCCGGTCTGTGATGATGGCTGGGTCGGCGCGGACAGGCAAGTAGGCTCTTCCGGTCAGACCGTTTCGCCAAAGTTGTATCTTAGTCTTGGTATATCCGGTGCTATCCAACACGTGGTTGGTATGAAAGGTTCTAAATACATCGTTGCGATCAACAAAGATCCCCACGCCCCAATTTTCGATATTGCTGATGTTGCGGTTGTTGGTGACTTGTTCGAAATTGTCCCGAAATTAACTGAGGCAGTAAACGCTGCCAAGTAACCAATTAAAAAGCCCCGATAAAGCATCGGGGTTTTTATTATTTATAAAGCAGAAACAAATCATCCAGCTTTATATCTTCAATGATATCCAGCACAAATTTATCGAACTCGTCTAACTCCCTGTTTGCAAAAAGTCCTAATAATCCCAATTCTCTGGAATTATGTTCTATTTTAACATAGATAACATTCTTAAAATCCACATTTTCAGGCAGGGCTTCAAGTGCCCCTGTTTTAAAAGAAGACACTTTCCGATTGTTGGCAGCGAGCAAACTTTTTGTATAAGGTACAATTGAGCCGTGTATAATTTCTTCGCTTAAACTCTCGGCATACCGAACGAGGCCATCCGTCGCATTATGGTAAAGAAAACCACCTTTTTCAATCTTCAGGAGTTTGCAAATTGCCTCAAGAATTTTTTCACATGTTTCTGGAAAATCCATTTTATTTTTTGCAAATAAACTCGGTCGAATTTGTGGTGTCGTAACATCGTCAATTATTTTTTCAAGATAGAACGAAAGAAGAAGTCGTTCCTTTTCAATGATCGATTGGATAACGTCATCGAGCTTCCAGTCCTCAATTTTCTTCAGCATATAATTGTCGATCATTTCACGAGGATTTATCCATTTGGAAAATGCGTTTTGTGATTTGTAGAATAAAAGCAGGTAGCCAATATTTCTATTTTTTAAGAAGATTGGTGTTAAAATAGCATTTTTGTGTGGTAGTGTGAATCCATCATCAATAAACGTTTTAAGTTCTTTGCTATCGAAGGCCAGGATTTTGTCGTTTTCATCGGTTATTCGATTCACTTTGTTCGACCGGTCAGTTCGGAAAATAATGATACCTTCCTGCAAATTTTTAAGATAAACATCAATGAAATTATACAATACAGGATCGATGGCGTTGCGTAATGCTTCAGGGTAAATAGAACGTGGATGCAATGGTAAAATCGGATCTTTTATGCTAAAAACACCCCCTTCAACGTAATGAAATATTTGCTTGCGACAGAATGTTTTCAAAATTCGCTGGCCGAATACACCGACTTGTTCCACCAGCAACTTGGGCGTAAATACATTACCATATGGTTTAAGCTTACCCGGATCATCTGCATTTATCAGATCATTACAGGCCTGATCAACTTCGCCCATGAGGGAGTCATCAATTCGGCCGAGCAAACGAAATCTGGACCAATAAAAACTCGCCATTGCCAGACTGGCACCACCGACAGTGGTAATTATAACTTCCCAGAGATTTGGAAATTCAGGTAAAAATGTCGATTGCTGCAATCCAAAAGATAAATAGCAGCCAATTCCAAGGAGCAAAAAAAACGCAATGCGGAATACGAAAAACATTTTCACGCTTTTAAACATGCATCTCTCCTTTTGATAACTTCCATTCTATTAAAGTGTCTTATATAGCCGTTTTGGGTTTGGCGTATGAAGATGGCTTTTTCGGTCATTGAATGTGGTTGGATTTATTTCATACGGGAGTTCGTTTATTACCCGAGTAATAACGCACGAAAACGCCGCCTGATCCCGCCCCAAGCCCTTCAATTTGTTGGAGAAACGAGACATCCGCAGGCAAGATAAATTGTTCGTGGTTAAAAATATATGTTGGCAGCGCTGGTTGATAATGCCGTGCTGAGCTAAAAATGCAAAAATCAAATTAAATCGATGATCGTCCCGTAAATAGTACAACAATAAGGAGTCATGTAATTAAAGTCAAGTAACATTTAGGGGGAGAATATCGCATGCATTTTTTGAAAATCATAGAAAACGAGCGGTTGTGTTGAGTACAGGATTATTACCGAATTCGGATTGGATATCAAGGAAGGCTGTGCAGAACCCGGGTCAACTTCAAGAAAATTTAACTTTGTCGGGAAGAGTTCATGATTGAAATTATTAGGTAATTTACTTTAGAGCTGCAGTAAAAGGGAGCTTTTTCATTTTGCACATCTTTTTTGTATTTG
>QQUM01000628.1 GCA_008501545.1 Calditrichota bacterium | reverse complement strand
GGATATTGCATTTTCCCGCAAAAGTGTATCTACTGTAGAAGATACATTCTTTATTTTCTCTGTTTTATTCTCCTGCTCCTGCACAAGTGGCGGTACTGGATTCGGTCGTGTTGTTTTTCGCGTTGCACCGCACCCAGAAAGGAATAACGCAGCAAGAAAATATAGAAATATAATCCGCTTATTTATCATTATGAACTCCATTTAACTGCAAAAAAAATGATATATAATTCAATATTATTATGCTAAAATGTAGAACATAAAATTCCTAAACATGAGGTAAGAAAGAATTTTCTTATACCTGAAAAAGGAATTTCATTTCAGCTTTTTTAGTAACAAAAAGTTATGATATGAATGTCTCATACGACGATTGCGTAGTATGAAAAAATGCTGGAAATAGCATTTATGGATGGAAAATCAAATAATCAGAACTGTGTTTTCGATCATCCCAATTATTGGATTGAAGGGTGTTGTTTGGAGAAGACTTATTACGGAAGAAGGATCGTTGATAGCAACTGATAAAGATGGGTGTTGGTAAATCGTATTGACTGCAGACGATGAAAGTTTGCTTTTCTTGGCTGTATGTGCAAAAGAAGGGTGGAAGTGCAAATCTATGTCTGTGCAATTAGTTTCTGGAGTTTCTGCAACTTGGTACTTTAACGTGTTAAATACGGTCTGGTTTACAGGGTTCTCCTGAGCACACAATCCATCTTTATCTTGCCACTCAAAAGCGATATGGTCGTTTCCACTAAAACATAAAACCAGATTGGGAATTGCCACCTGGAAAAATGCAGCCTGAATCATTATTGTAAAACTCAGGAGGATATTTAATAATTTATTTTTTTTCATTGTTTTTCGGATATATGTTCTCGAGTTAGCGCTGTAATTTTTCGGACATGATCATCATCTAATGAATAATAAACCATTTTTCCGCTTTTTCGGAATTTAACAAGCTTGAGACTGCGAAGTAGGCGTAGTTGATGTGATATTGCAGATATTGAAATATCCATTATAGCCGCTAAATCACAAACACAAAGCTCAGCTAAAGCCAGAGCCTGCACTATTCGCAAACGTGATGGGTCACTTAATGCTTTAAAAAGATCGGCCATCGATCTATTATCAGTATCTTTTGGTAAAGCATTTAAAACTATTTTCACTTTTTTGTAGTCTACTACTTCAGTAGAACAGATAGCATTGTCTGTCATTTAAGCAATCTCATTTGAACAATTGCTCAACTATAATAAATAATTTTTAGTATTACAAACCTTTTTTTCAATTATTGCATGCTGACATTTATTTTTATTAGTGTTGATATAGATTACTAAATCCAACTATCGAATCCATATAGAAATGAATTGCGATATCATGTTATACCTCACTCATTTATAGATAGAGGCCATTTAATGCTGGACGGTATTTATAGAGTTAGAAAAATATTTAAACAAAAGTTATGAGACCTAATTCGTTAGTTGTTTTAAATTAAATTTAGAGGATATAACTCTCGAATGTTAAACTAGTTCGGATAACTGTGACACACCATATGAAAGACGTCTTTATAAATTTTTATTGACTTTTTCATTAGAATTAGAGTTATTAGTTTTGCTATGAAAAAGATTACAGCGACATTTTTATCACTCGTTTTGCTGGTCGGCAATATGGGATTGACCCTGGCGACACATTATTGTGGCGGGCATCCGATGGAATCTGTCATCATCCTTGATGCGGAACCTGTTGGATGCGATATGATGGAAATGGAACAAGACTGCGAAAATACCAGACCGGCTCCGCAGGCTGTACAGCAGGATGATTGTTGTGAGAATACTTATCAATCACTACAACTCAATATCGAAAATATCCCTCTACCAACTCAAGCAACAGATGTAAAATTATCAGACTTAACGGTATCTTACATTCCGCTTAATCTTCAGGAAATAAACTCTAACAGCAATATCAATTATTCTTTTTCCCATCCTCCGTCTCCAAAACAGGATATCCCTATCCTAATCCAATCTTTTCTTATTTGATCTACACTCCATCAGTTCTTTTCTGTTTATAAACACAGAATGGAAATCCTTCTTACAACTTAAATTTTTAATAATTCAAGCAGCAATTTTTAAAAAAGATTAATCAGATCGAGTAATTTAAATTCGATGTTAATCGTTTGTTTAATTTGAAATTAATCAAGATCAGATTGATCTTTTTGTGTTGCACATTTTCTGCCACAATCTTATAAATTAGGTTAATATGCTAAACAAATTAATTCATTATTTTCTTGAAAACAAGTTAGTTACGATGCTTCTCATTTTGCTATTTTTGGCATGGGGATTCGTAACGGCACCGTTTGGTTGGGAAACAGACTTTCTGCCTTCCGATCCTGTTGCGGTAGACGCCATCCCCGATATTGGTGAAAATCAGCAAATTGTATTCACACAGTGGATGGGGCGTTCGCCGCAGGATATCGAAGATCAAATTACATATCCTCTGACCACCTCTTTATTAGGTATTCCGGGCGTGAAATCAATCCGGAGTTCCTCTGTTTTTGGCTTTTCCAGCATTTACATTATTTTCAAAGAGGAAATCGAATTTTACTGGTCACGCTCCAGAATTTTGGAAAAGTTAAATTCGTTGCCAGCAGGTATTTTACCAACAGGTGTTCAGCCAACGCTCGGGCCGGATGCTACAGCCCTGGGCCAGGTATTCTGGTACACCGTTGAAGGCCGTGACAATAATGGCAATCCGACTGGTGGATGGGACTTGCATGAAATTCGAACGGTGCAAGATTTTTACGTCAAGTACGGTCTCAACGCCGTTGACGGCGTCTCAGAAGTAGCGTCGATTGGTGGGTATGTTCAGGAATATCAAATTGATGTTAATCCTGATATTTTAAAAGTTTACGATATCCCTTTGCACAAAGTGATGATGGCTGTGAAGAAATCAAACCGGGATGTTGGCGCTAAAACAATTGAGATCAATCAAGCAGAATATCTGGTACGCGGACTCGGCTATGTCAAATCCATTGAAGATATCGAAAAAGCTGTGGTGGCTGTTCACGACAACGTACCGATTCGTGTAAAAGATATTGGTATTGTTTCGCTGGGACCTGCCACACGACGTGGTTTGTTGGATAAAGATGGAGCGGAAGTCGTTGGCGGCGTTGTGGTTGCCCGTTTCGGTTCAAATCCACTGCAAGTTATTAATAATGTAAAAGATAAAATTGTAGCAATCGCTCCCGGGCTGCCAAAGAAAGTGTTGGCAAATGGTGTCGAAAGCCAGTTGACGATCGTTCCGTTTTATGATCGCACACAGTTGATTTATGAAACTCTGGGCACGCTGGAAGAAGCGTTATTACTGGAAATTCTGATAACGATTCTCGTGGTGATTGTCATGGTTTTGAACTTGCGAGCTGCCATTCTCATTTCCAGCTTGTTGCCGCTTGCTGTGCTCATGGTTTTTATTGCCATGCGTTACTTTGGGGTTGACGCCAATATCGTGGCTCTCTCCGGAATAGCCATCGCAATTGGCACGATGGTCGATCTCGGAATCGTGCTTTCGGAAAATGTTCTCAAACACATAGCCGAAGCTCCGAAAACACAAAAATTACTCAATACAATTTATA
>QQUM01000293.1 GCA_008501545.1 Calditrichota bacterium | reverse complement strand
GAAAAAGTCATCAAGAATCGCAGTTCAGAAAATTTACGGGTCTACTTTACCAGGCTGGAAGATAGTGCAAAATCACTTTACAATTATAAAATTGAAATCGTCAACAAGGGTGAGGCAACATTGAGCCATTTGCGCATGCAGTACAGCGCACCACCCGGCGTTATTTTAGAGAAAGCTGATAATCCGTACAGCACATTGAATGCAAATGCAACCGTTGTAGCCAACCGCAGGCAGGGCACCGATGATCCATTTCAGCCTTCGGCCTTGTCGCTGTTCTGGGCAGAATACTAAAGCAAAACGCATATGAAACTCTTTTTATCAAAACAATTTTTAATCTACTTTGCGTGCACGTTGGGGATTTTTTACGTGTGCCATAGCCTGGTTTGCGCATTTCCACCTGTGCGGGAGTGGAATGCCAGACACGGTGATTTTCTCAACGTACTATTTCCGGCGGCGTTAAACGAACACCTGGTTTTTATCGATATCAATCAGGCTTCAATCGACGAACTAACGGGTAGTGAGTGGGCGGAGAATGATTTTATTTCACGCAAACTCTTCGTGCGTCTCTTTAACGCACTCGCAGAAAATGCCCACGACATTCTGGTCGATGTTGTCTTCAATGATGTGAGCGATCCGGTAACAGATGCTGCACTCGTAACGGCAGCGGAAAACGGAAAATTTCACCACGCCGTCAGCCTGCTCGATCTCGATGTCACAAAGCATATTTCCATTTCGGATTCCAGTGTGCTTGCCTTTGACCGCAGTGATTTGCTGACAGATCCGATCGGCACAGATATGTTTTTCGCCCACACAGCGATCCTGCCATACGCACCCTTGCTGCAAAGCATAAAACACCTGGGTCACACTTCATTTTTTATTCAGCAACCGGGCAGTCGCATTCGCAGCGCACCGCTACTCGTTAATTATGCTGAAGCCAATTTACCGGCACTCGCCTTTTCCACATTTCTCAGTTTCTCGGCTGCACAATGCACCCTTGATAACGCGGAACTTCTTTTAGAAAAAGATCAAGAGGGCATCCAGCATTTCCCACTTAAAGAAAATTTGCAATTGCCCATTTCCTTTCTGGACCGGGAGCACATCATACATTCTGTAAATCAATATTTCCAACTTGTGGATTTGTTGCCCCTGCGCGAAGAACTTGGCACCGCCCCCTTTACAACACTTCGAGAAAATCCATATTTAAATGACAAAATCATCGTGATTGGCTCCACCACAGCCAGGGACGTACACGATACGGCTGTTGCGTCAGCATACCCTGGCGCGTTTATTCATTTGTCGATGGTAAATACACTTTTAAATGGCACTGGTCTCATACAGGCAAAAATCGCAACATTGACCGCTACGGTTCTTCTTTTTTTGCTGACGTTTTTGTTCATAAACCTTGGCTGGAGAAGCAAATTCAAGTTTCCGCTCACGCTGTGGACACTTGCAATGTCCGTTCTGCTGATTGGACTCGATTTCTGGCTTTATGAGAGTGGCAGGATTTTTTCCCTTGTCAATGCCGAGTTTGCACTCATCCTGGTGCCAATTTCATCGTCCATCGCCAGGCGTGCTGTGCGCATCTTCGGCATTGCGGATATTGAGGCGCTGCTGCAGGATTATCGCAAGAAAGCCGTTGAAAGGCACAAAATCTTTATCAGTTATGCTCATGAGGACACCCAATGGATGGAACTGCTGGTGAAATACCTTAAGCACGCCGAGCGGGAAAACAAGATTTCTTATTTTATTGACACGCGAATCAATCCCGGGATGAAGTGGAACAGAGAAATAAAAAGCAATCTCGACCAAACCAAGGTGGCAGTTTTATTGGTTAGCGAGGACTTCATCGCATCTGATTACATTATGGAATACGAACTGCCCTATTTCGTGGGACAGGAAGCAAATAGCAACATCCATATTTTGTGGATGCTGTTGCGGCCATGCCCGCTGCCAAAGTCCATTACTGATATACAGGCATTACACAAAGTCGACATCCCCCTCACCGAACTTTCGGAAATCGAACGAAACCGGGAATTAAATGCAATAGCGGAAGCCATTATCAACGCGGCACAATGATGTCTCGTAACGAGGGAGTGTTTACTAATCACCGATCAGACAGGAGGTTTAGTATGCATTCATTTATCCGTACTTTTTTGTTTTTTTTAATCAGTTTATCCTTCTGCTTTTCACAGGACATCAAGAAGGAAATTAAATGGGCCGAAACGTTCGGCGGCGCCGGTGACGACGCGGCAACACATATCGTCTATGATTATGTCGATGGGCAGGAGACCCTGCTCATTGGCGGAAATTTCACCAACCAGATGACGATTGGATCGGAGACGCTAACCGGAAATCCTGCCGGTATCTTTTTAGCGCGATTCGATATGAAGGGCGAATTAATCTGGGCCAAAGATTTCTCCGGCAATGGTGAGTTGATTTTGACTGATTTGACAGTGGATAACAACAATGCAATTTTTTTAACCGGCAATTTTTCCTCAACAATTCATATTCAGGGTGAACCATTTACAAATGATGCAAATAGTGACAGGAGTTATTTCATTACCCAACTGGATTCAACTGGTACAAAAAAATGGGCCTGGCCTTATATAGCTCCCGGAGAAAATGCCACCTCGACAAAAATGCTAGCCTTTCAGGATGGCGAGCTGCTCATGGCGGGATCGCGTATAAAAAGAGATGGAACAAATCAATTTTTATTCTTTGGCAGAATTAGTACGGGTGGACAATGGATTCAGCTCAAAACAATGTGGGGCAGCGGTATCAAGGAAATAACGGATATTAGCTATGATCACCAGGACAATGCGATTGTCATGTGCGGTAACTTCGAATCTGCTCTAGAATATGATGACGATGATGGGAAGTTTAATCTTACAGGAACGAATGATTTTTTTGTCGCTGTTTTTAATGAACAGCTCCAGTTGCAATCGATCTATCAAAATGGAGGAGCCGGAACAGAGGTTGCGAGCGCTATTGTTCTGGCGGATGGCGCTCTGCATGTGGCCGGAACTTATGACAGCCCGTTTGATTTTGCCGGCAAAACTCTTCCAAACGATGGAAACCGTGATGGATTTTTACTTGTCTATGACCCGATTCTTTTCGGCAAAACATACGAAGAAGATTTTTTCGACCGCTTTGGTGGCACAGGTGATATTTCGATTACTTCCGCCGACGTCTATAAACGCGGTGCTGATATTCGTTCTGTCACTGGCAATTTTTCAGGCGCATTGACACTGCCAACCGGAGAGTCGGTCACCGCTACAGGAATACAGGATATTTTTTCTTTTCGTAGGGACGACCGGACGAATGATGAGGTGCTCTATCACTTTGGAAACAGCGGAAAAAACAGCATATCGGACATGATTGCGCTGAGAGGCGTCCCATTATTTGTCGGCTCGTTTGCGAATACGATTGATTTCGACGGCACGCCAAAGGTGTCACAGGGTGCATCTGATGGTTTCCTTCTCTCATTCAATGACATCTTCTCCTTTCCAATTGCATCGGAAGTCTGGGTGCGGCAAATTTCACCTACGGCGAATCAAATCTTCTGGGAAGATTTGCTGCTTAATGAGGCAGGGATATCAGTATTTCGAATGGATGATTCA
>QQUM01000004.1 GCA_008501545.1 Calditrichota bacterium | reverse complement strand
CCCATGCTGCGATACGACGATGCATTTTTCGCCCCATGGAAGAGACTCGTCTCCTTTGACATACTGTGCCCAGACATCGAGATCGCCGTTCTGCGCATCTTCCCAGGTAAGATAGACACCTTGTTGATTATCATGTGCTATATGAAATTTTGCATCATATGCATTTTCACCCGTGAGCTCTATTCCGGAATTCGACCACAGGCGATTCCCATCTTCATCAAAACGTTGTGCATAAATTCCGCGTGAAGGATTTCTGTGTTCCTGCCAAACGATAATTACGCCTTGCTGTTCATCGTTTACTATTTGGGGCGAGCGTGGATCGTTGCTATTGGTTGCAACACGTTCGCCGGCAGATCCCCAAAGTCGATCGCCATCGATGTTCATTTTTTGTGCGTAAACTTCTTTATTGATGTTAAGAAACCCGGCTTGCTCCCATACAACGATAACTTCATTTTGTATAGTCGTTGCATTGCTCTTTACATGGATTATTTGGGGATTCCGCATAATAAAGCCCGTGCCCGGTGCTATTCCATCCTGATCTGAAACAGCATTTCCATCGTTTCGGTTGTACGCCCCCAGGCGGACCGTGTTACCATCCTGCCAGGCAACGACAAGCGCAGTCCGCAGCGCTGTGACATCGCCAAAGATTTGCTGTCCATTTTTATTAATAATGACAGCATTTTGATTCCACGTCGTTGCTCCTTTTTCACCAAGTTGTTGTGCATAAAGATCGATATCATTCGGATCATCGCCGCCAGCAGTACTGCTGCGTTGCCACACGACATAACATCCGCCATCCAAATCATCTGTAATATGCGGTTCGCGAAAATTGAACTCGCTTTCGGTTAAATATGTCGGTTTATCCCACACCTGTTGTCCGCTCGCGTCGAGTTTCATAACACGAATGGATGAACGGTCACTTGATTCTCCGGCCCATGCAACGTAAAAGGATTCATCAGAATTCGAATCAATATCAAAGGAGCCAATGCGTTCACCAGTGAAGCTGATAGAGCCTAAAGTTGTTGAATCGGGAACACCACGCGGGCTGAGTTTCATGTATTGGATTTGATCACCGTCAGTCTGGCTGTCAATCCACACAACAAAAACACCATCGCCGACACCAATGGATTGCGGCAAAATTTGATCTTGAGCTTCAACGGTAACAGGAATGTTATTTACAGATTGTGCCCATCCGTACGATGTAAACAGGAAAAGTGAAACACAAAACTGGCACATAATCCTGAATACTCTTCTATAGTGCATAGTATACAACCTTCGCATGATCAATTATTGTCCGGGGGATTTGGCGGATTAGCCAATTTGACTTTAGAGCCGCCATCATCTGAATTTTTCATCACGGTAAGATAAAGCACGCCACCACCGGCGATGACTGCCGAGGCAATATATTTCTTCCAGCCCCGTCTCCTTGAAGAGCTGTCGCCTTCAACTGTCGCCTGCTCTTCTATAGAAGACGTGTCAGCTGGAGGAATGAGAACCGGCATATCAGGAAGCAGTGCCGGTGGGGCTTCCTCTGGAATTTCTGTGGTTAATTCAAAATCCGGTGCATCAAACAGGAGTTCAAGCAACCGACGAAATGGAAATTCCGAAATATCCGCAGGATTGCAAACGCACGGTTGCACAACAACCTTGGTTATCAGACCGACCTGCACATCGTACTGAGATACTTTAAGTTGAGTTGAACTCTCGTCTGCAGTAATTTCAGGTATAAACAAATAATCTGCGCGGACTTTCGAGCCAATCGCAATTAACGCATCATCAGTATAGTGCGCTTTAATCTCCACTGCGTTTTCAAAAGTGCGGATAGAATCAGAATCACCGGCTATAAATTCAGTTCTGGTTAAAATGTGTGCTGAAAGTTCATGTGAAATCTTCAGGCTTTTTTCAGAGGTGATGTTTGTGGCGTAGGTAGGCAGGACAAATATTGATTTCGATGCCTGTGCAAACAGTGGTGTACTCAGGCAATAAGAGAACAAAATCATTATGCCGGCCCTGGCAAAATGGTTTAATGCATATTTTTTTTGCATGCTGCTTAATTTCCTTATAAGCACCGAATATTCAGTTAGATAGAATCTTCAAGCAAATCTTCTGTGTATTCAATTTTGTGAAGTGAGGCTAGCTGTAGTTGTTATACTTTCTTGAAAAGAAAACAAAAATTAGTGGATAGCCTTTAATTATTATACCTGAATAAAACAGGAATCGCATAATTTTATCTCAAGAATTAATTAACTCTACAGCCAAATTTAAATTCGCAAAGATATGGAAAGATAAAAACCTGAGCTGGCTTTTGGTGGAAATTTTGGTGGTTTTAGAAGCCTGTAGAAATTAATTAAAAAAT
The DNA here is from genome assembly GCA_008501545.1 of Calditrichota bacterium. Lineage (GTDB taxonomy): Bacteria > Zhuqueibacterota > Zhuqueibacteria > Zhuqueibacterales > Geothermadaptataceae > Bioreactorimicrobium. Next base: position 1,264 of record QQUM01000004.1, on the reverse strand, counting down.
TACGGTAACATGTTAATTATTATAGGAAAGAAATGCAAGCACTTTAATCGATACAACTCGTTGAGAGATAGGCTGGAAATGCTGTTTAAGCTGCATTGGATGATTGTAATTTCAAATGAAATGACAGGCCTGGGTAGCCCGCCATTCTTACTAAAAAATCGAATAATCGGTTTAGTTTGCTTCTAGCGTGTTCCATACTTGAGATCAAACGCAAAGCCGAATCCAGTCCCGAAACCGGGAAGAAGCGATTGATGTGCAAGCGTAGCCAAATTAAGCGAGAACGAGTTGAATTTAAATCCAACTCCCAGAGCACTAAGAAATTTTTCATCACCACCCAAAGCTAAACCAGCTCGAATCGGGAGCACGTGGAAACCCATATACTCCACGCCAAGAGCCAGTTGTGGTGTCGTGCTGACACCGGGATTTTCACTGAATCCCTGAATATAATCAGCAGAAAAAATATAGGCGCGTGTTTTATAGGATGAGCCAAATCGCATTTTTGCGGGCAAGCTGGTAGCGAAATCGTCGCCATCTATCTCTTCATCATAATCATCGAAAAGGCTGTCCGAATCGGTGTTGGCAATTTTTTCCGCTGTCAGGGAATCTGAACTTGTACCATAACGATAAAGTTTGACTTCATTGGTCCAACGGATAGCACCAAGATTATCGACCGTCCAGGAGAAAGCGAAATTATTATCCAGTTGTGCAGCGCACCCGAAATCGAAAGCGAAGCCATTGCCACCAAGCGCTGTGCGTAATTCGACTTCCGATGCAATATCAAATCCATCAAGCGTCGTCAAAAGATGGCCGTTTGACTTTAACACTTCTGCATAGCCAATTCCTCGAATATAATGCAACGTGCCACCAAGTGCAAATTCGTCGAATAGACTCACTTGCACCGGCATACCATAGCTAAAGGAAACTCTTGTAAAACCATAAGCTTCGCCACGTGTATCCGACAAATCATATCTTTTATCCAACGCGTTTCCGTAGAACGCCAGTTCAACAAATTCTTTCGCAAGATGCATATTTGAAGCTGCACCCGCAGAAATTGCAAATGCATAATTATTAAGTGAGAATGCAAAAATATTTGAGCCAACGTTACCAAAGGCGCCGATGCCATCATCCGGAATATTATCAAGAATATCTTGTTTATCTGACTCGGATAAATATTTTCCATTGTACTTTTTATAATCACCAATACTGAATGAATTGTTCTGGGCACCAAATCCCACATTAAGAAAATGGAAACTTTTGGAAGGTC
>QQUM01000120.1 GCA_008501545.1 Calditrichota bacterium | reverse complement strand
GCACGGGATCTGGGCGCCATCGAATACGTGCAGGAATTGCTTGATGCCGGCATCGTCAGTTTTGAAGTGGAAGGGCGTTCAAAATAGTTCTATTAAGCCGCGCTGATTGCTCGGGCGTACCGGCATGCAATCGGTGATCTCGAAGCCGGAAAGCCCTTTAATCCGGAACACCTGCGCGATGTTTTTGCCACAGCAAACAAGGGCTTTATCGCCGGCTTTCTGCATGGAAATCCAGGAAAATCAGCACAAAAATTCGATAATACAAAATCAGAGATACAGGCTTACCGATTCTCAGGTATTGTGCGCGATTATGATGCAAACAATAAGCTCATGCAGATTGAACCGAGAAATCCAATTTACCTGGGCCAAAAACTCGAACTTTGTTCCGGCGCAAAAGATATCGAGATCACCGTAGAACGAATTGTCGATGAAAAAGGCAAGGAAATGGAACAAATTCACGGCGGTTTGCACACCTGCTGGATTCCATACGATGAGGCGCCAGCCGAATTTTCCATCCTGCGGGAACAGATAAATGAATTTGATCCATCGAGCGTTGAGCTCAGCATGGAGTCAATTGAGTCCTGAAATAATGAAGATTCTATCGACCATCCCCCGTCTGGGTTCTTTGCTGCTGATTTTCATCGTACGCGTTTATCAGTATGGCATATCCCCACTTCTCCCGCCCCGTTGCCGATACACACCGACGTGTTCCGAATACACCATCGAGGTTATCCGCCTGCACGGTCCGATCCGCGGTGGCTGGCTCGGTATCAAACGCATTTCCCGCTGTCATCCGTGGGGATCGAGTGGCTACGATCCCGTTCCCCTGCCCGATAACAAAAAAGGGGAGAATAAGCAGGATGTCATTTAGCGTCCATCCGGAAATGCTCTCTTTTTCGTCAGTTTGCTTCGCCGAACTCCATTTCAGAATGCTTTTATCCGAAACGAAGTTATGCAGAGCAAAATCCACAGTTGGTCAAGGCTAACAAAAATGGATTCCGGCTAAAAACTTGCCGGAATGACGTCCTGTCGGACGGATACGAATTAAAATGCGTGGCTCCACGTTCGCAATTACTTCCATTTCTTTTAAATTGGCTTAAAGATTCATACACTTTTTTTTACTTTTTTTTACTTATGTTTCCGAAACTTACTTGATTTCTGCTCATTTTTTCCGATTATAAACTATATAATTCCGTGCGTTTTGACTACGAAAATAGGAAATCACTGAATGAGAACGCGAATAAACGCATTTATAACGCTCATCACCTTGACCGGATTGATGGCGTACACTGCTTGCACAAAAGTCACTGCTCCCGATGAAGCGACTGTGGATGCGCAACTCAACAACAACCCGGAAGAACTGAACTTACATGTTCTTCAAGGCACACCGCAAAAATTGTCATTTGCCGGTGCGGCCAAAGTGAATGCAGCCTATGCGTTCTTTTTACACGCGACTGTCGCTCCACTTGAATGGGGTGATAAAGTGCTGCACGCCGTGCATGTCACGCTTGAGGGGAATTACGCATATGTTGCTTATGCCACACCGGAAAATGAGTATTTTGGCGGGATCGAAATCATTGAAATTTCCGATGTATCACAGCCCAAAATCCTGTCGCGTATGATTTTCACTCACAGTGACATCACCATCGCTTTAAAGTCGGGAAACCGGCTGCTCTTAGGCGGATCGGCGAACAGCGATAAGCTTTCACAAATTGCCAGTCCGGCTGTATTTACTCTTGTTGAACTGCACGATGGCCTGATGTCAGGCGATTTCGAAATATTCGATTTGCCTAGTTACAACGCCAATGATATCATGGTTATCGGTGAATCAGCGCTCGTTACAACCGGAACGACTGGAGGCGGTCTTTCAGTATTCGATCTTAATACCAGAGATTATGGTTTTATCCCGATCGAAGGCGCAAAAGCTATTGAGGTGACACCAAACGGTATTTTCGTGATGGAAGGCACCGGGACGAATTTGCATGTCTACAGCGCATTGGACACTTCATTTATCAACACTATACCACTGGGTTGCCCGAATATGTTCCAGTCGAAGGCGGAAACGGATGTGCAGAATGATTTACTGTTTTTCTCTTCCGGTTCATGCGGCATGAAAGCAATAAGCACGATAGACAATACAATAGTTCACGATTATCCGATTCCCGGCGGCGGCCATTGCAACGGCGTTTCAGTCAATAATGACCTCATCTTTTTGGCAAACGACACATCCGGGCTGGCCTTGCTGCAAATTGATGGTGGAAATTTGGAACCGATGGGAACGCTCAGTTTTGGCGCATCTGTAAACTACGTGATTTCGCGGGATAACAAATTGTTTGTTGCAGCGGCTGAGAAAGGTTTGAAGATAATCGAGATCGTTCCTTCGCCCTAGAAGAAACATCGAACGCTGACAGGGTTCGGAACCCTGTCAGCGTTTATTAAGAAACTTCATTCTATTCTTGCCGCCTGGAATTTTTAATGGGGATATTCGCAACCAGTTCAACTTTTGCCCGGTCTTCGGTGATATTCACCTGCATGCGGCGGCCATCCACTTCGACATATTTTTTAATCACACCCAAAATGTCTTTTTTTATCATTTGCAGAACACCCGGTGAAATGCTGGCGCGGTCGTGGGTGAGTACGAGTTTGAGCCGGCTCTTTGCTCGTTCTTTCGACGATTCTTTTTTTCTAAAGGCAGTTGCCCAGGACATATTCTTCTCCTATGATGCAGCTCGGTTTACAACCAGTTGCTTTAATTTCTGCAATAGACCTGTATTAAAATCCAAATCCATAAACGGAATATCTTCACCTTCGATGCGTCCGGCAATGCGCGTGAATGCCTCTCCGGAGCGGTACTTGCCGTTCATCACAACCGATTCGCCACGATTGGAAGCCGCTAAAATACCTTCATCCTCCGGCACAATACCGAGCAGATGAACAGCCAGGATATCGACAACGTCTTCCTGATCCAGCATATCGCCCTTTTTCACAACGGCCATATCCAGGCGATTGATTATGAGTTGCGGTACACCCTTTTCTGCTGCTTCGATCAGGCCGATGATGCGGTCTGCGTCGCGTACAGCGGAAACATGCGGCGTTGTCACGACAATGGCTTTGTCTGCACCTGCCAGGGCATTGCGGAAGCCGCCTTCAATGCCTGCCGGCGAATCAAGGAGAATGTAGTCAAATTCTTTGCGCAGTTCATCGACGAGATTTTTCATTTCTTCCGGTTTGACCGCTTCCTTGGTGCGCGACTGCGACGCTGGCAACAGATACAATCCCGGCACCCGCTTGTCACGAATGAGCGCTTGTTTCAATTTGCATGCGCCTTCGATGACATTCACCAGATCATAGACAATACGATTTTCGAGCCCCAGAATAATATCCAGGTTGCGCAAACCGATATCGGCATCGATTACCACTACTTTTTTGCCGCGCTTTGCTAATGCTGTTCCCACGTGGGCAACGACTGTGGTCTTCCCTACCCCACCTTTGCCTGATGTCACGACAATTGCTTCAGACATGCTTCGTCCTCATGTTTGTTTTATTTAAAATCCGGATCAATAATACTCAATCTGTTCTTATTTGTCCAGTCATCAATAACAATATTTCCATTCTCCAAAAAT
>QQUM01000419.1 GCA_008501545.1 Calditrichota bacterium | reverse complement strand
TTCATCGTAATGGAATACATCGATGGGGAGGAGTTGACAAACCTTGCGAAGGTTGAGAACCTTCGCAAGGTTGAAGACTATGCCAAACAAATTGCATCAGGATTGCAGGCAGCCCATGAAAAAGGCATCGTCCATCGTGATATTAAATCCGGAAATATTATGATTACGAAAACAGGACAGGTTAAAATTATGGATTTTGGGCTGGCAAAAGCGATCGATGACAAATATTCAGCATTCGATGATTCCACCGTGGGCACGGCTTCCTATATGTCGCCGGAACAAGCGCAAGGCGATGAGGTGGACCAACGCTCGGACCTGTGGGCGTTTGGGGTGGTATTGTACGAAATGCTCAGTGGTGAAATGCCCTTTCGCGGTGATTATGAGCAGGCGCTGATCTACTCGATTATCAATGAAGAACCGGAGCCACTCAGCGATATTGACGCAGATATTCCGCCACAGCTGCAGTCTGTTATTGACAAGTGCCTGAAAAAATCCCGGGAGGAACGCTATACTTCCGCTGCAGAAATTATGCAGGATCTGCAGGTAGAACCGGAACAAAAGCCGGTAGAAAACGAAAAAGGAGATTCTGAAAAGGCGCTGCTCCCTAAAATTGTCATCGGTTTCGCAGTTGCCTTGCTGCTTTTGTTGGTGTGGACCAACTTCGGGACACTTAAAAATTGGGTTGGCATGTCGGTTCTACCCGAAGAAAAACACATCGCCGTGCTGCCTTTCACCAACGTACAAGGTGATGAAAGCAGCCAGGCCTTCTGTGATGGACTCATTGAAGTGCTCACCAGTAAAATTACCCAATTTGAGCAGTTCCAGCAATCGCTCCTGGTGATACCCGCTTCGGAAATTCGCCAACTTGAAGTCCGAAGCGCCAGTGCAGCACGCAAACAATTCAATGCCAATCTCGCGATTTCCGGAAGCGTAGAACGAACACAAAAGCGGTTGCAGCTCACCATGAATCTCATCGATGCCGAAAAATTGACACAGCTCAACTCGATCGTGATTACGGATGATTATGAAGGCGCTTCCGACTTTCAGGACCGGGTTGTGACGCACCTGGCTGGCATGTTGCAGCTGAACCTGTTGCCGGAAACGCAGCGGTTGCTGGTTGCCGGACACACTTCAAATCCAGGTGCATACGACTACTACATTCGCGGTTACGGTTATTTGCGTGATCATGACCGGTTGGAGAACATTGAGAAAGCTATTGAACTTTTTCAACAGTCACTTAAGGAAGATTCACTCTACGCGCTCGCCTGGTCGGGATTAGGAGAAGCCTACTGGTATAAATACGACGAAACCAAAGAAGCGAAATGGATTGATGTTGCACAAGAAAAATGCCAGCGGGCGTTGGCCCTGGATAATTTGCTTGCACCTGTGCACGTCACCCTTGGTATTCTTGCGAAAGGGACGGGAAAGTACGAACAGGCAGTGCAGGATTTTAAACGTGCGCTGGAAATCGACCCGGTGAATTCCGATGCTTTGCGAGAGCTGGCTGGTGCCTATGTTCGCTTGAATCAGCCAGAAAAAGTGGAGGAACTTTATCTGGAAGCTATCGATTTAAAACCTGGTCATTGGGAAAATTATTATGAGTTAGCGCTTTTTTACTATCGCAAAGGTGATTACGCCAAAGCGGAGAAACAATACCAAATTGTTGCAGAATTATCGCCACAAAACTATAAAGCTGTGCGCAATCTTGGTGTTATTTATCTGTTGAAGGAGCAATACGAAAAAGCCCAAATTATGTGCGAACGTTCGATCGCCATCAAACCGAATTATGGCGCCTACGCCAATTTGGGACTTATTTATTTCACACAGAATAAGTACAAAGAATCCGCCCGGATGTATGAAAAAGCACTGGAACTCAACGACAATTTTTATTTGAATTGGGGTAATCTGGCAATTTCCTATGATCTGATCCCCGAAGAAAAACATAAAGCAAAACCGACTTATCTGCACGCTATCGAACTGGCCGAGAAGCAACTCGCTGTCAATCCGAACAACATCAAATGCCTCCGCTCCCTTGCCAGCTATTATTCTGCTTTAGGCCAATTCGATAAGTCGATCCACTATCTTGTTAAAGCGCTGGGACTTGCACCCGATGACGTCGAACTCATGTTTCAGGCAGCTGGAAGATACCTGGAAGTCAATAATCGTGAGCAGGCGCTTTATTTTGTCGAACGCGCCTTGCAGAATGGTTATTCACCGCATAAAATAAAACAATCGGATTCGATGAAATCCTTGAGTTCCGATAAGGATTTCATTGCGTTGTTGGAGAAATATTCTCGGAACAAGTAAATATACTCACTCAATAGGAGGCATTATCATGGCAACACATCAAGTAAAGGTCCTGACAAAGGACGGCCAGAGCGGCGCGACATTCAATCCTGTGTCGATAACCGCTGCACCCGGGGATGGCATTACCTTCCAATCCCAGCATGATGGCCGTACAGTCCCAAAGCAAATTAACATCGCGATCACCTCGGGTAATACGTGCACATCGGATGCGAAAACTAAAGCTGATGCAGTCACTTTGCCCGGCAACGGGTCAGCATCCGTGACAATGTGCAAAAATGCACGCCCGGGCACGGTAAATTACCAGTCATTAGACGCAGGTACGGCAGCGTTTGCATCAGGCAAGATGGCAAAGTCTTCACCAAACGCTACGTTGACTGGTGATCCCGAACCGGTCATGGGTGATGATGGTTAAATAGTCGTGCAACACACAGGACAGTGAAAGCATAGATGGACAAGCAGCAACTGGCGCCTGGAATTGGTGATCAGTTGCTGCATTTTAAATCCCCGAAATATCCAGCTTATTTTTGCGCAGCCCCGTTTTAAAATCCTGCAATCTTAAATCGAATAATTTTTTTCGGTGTGACATTTTTATCGTTACGTGCTTTTTGGATATAGCGTACATAATCGGCATCAACACCATGAATGCGGAATCGCAGCAATTCATCGAGTGTGATGTCTTTTAAACCGGTAGTGTGAATACTATCGATAAAGTCCGGTTTGACACCATGGATTTTTAATTCGACTAATTTGGAAGGGCGGATATCTTTGAAACCCTGTTTTTGAATCGCCTTCGCAAATTCCGGTGTGACATTGTGTATTTTGAATTCCACCATTTTTGAGAGAGGTAAATCGCCAAACGATGTGCGAAATTCTTTGATGTATTCCGCACTCACACCATGAATTCTCAGTTCAACCAATCGCGACGGGCTTAAATCGCTGAATCCCATGGCAGCGATTGCGGAAACAAATTCCGGTGTCACGCCATGTATTTTAAATTCGACCATGCGGGATAACGAAATGTCGCCAAACTCTTTGCGGATTTTCTTAATATAATCTGCATCGACGCCATGAATTTTAAGCTCCACAAGACGGGATGCGCTTAAATCGGAGAAACCAAGCCTATTTAATTCTCCAGCAAACTCACTGTCAACGCCGTGAATTTTAAATTCGACGAGCCGGTTCAGTGAGAGATCGTCGAAGCCGCTTTTCTGCATTTTTTCGATGTAAGCCGGGGTCACACCGTGAATCTTCAGTTCCAGCAATTTGTCAGCACGCATGTCTTTGTAACCTAATGCCTGATAGGATTTGACAAAATCTACAGTGACACCAT
>QQUM01000739.1 GCA_008501545.1 Calditrichota bacterium | reverse complement strand
GATGAACGCGGGATTTGGGAGTGAGCTTCACACCCGTGCTTTGCAGGTAAGCGAGTTTTTCTTTTTGAGCAATCCTGTTGTGTGCCTGGAAATCCGATTCAGGGCGTGTAGCGATAGTAATTTCGACACCCCGTTCCTTCGTTGCTTTTAAAAGTCCCATCATAAAAACCAGGCGATTTTTTCGCAGAAATGGACTGACAATAACAATTTCACGTTGAGTATTTTGTACATCGCGTTCAAAAACCGGAAAAAATGAATTGTTATCAAAGATTGAACTGATCGATTCAATGGCTTTGGCATCGCCTTTCACCGAATAGCCGATCGCAGCATAACCGCGCAAGCGTTTTTGATACATCCTTTCCAATACCGCCACATGCACATCCACGTAGTCGAAAATCTGCACCTCGCTTTTACCCTGAAAGAGGCGGTGCAGCCTGCCTGCATATTGTTGCACCGTGCCTTTCCACGCGATAGGCATCGCCAGTAACAGTGTATCCAATCGTGGTTCATCAAATCCTTCGCCGACAAATTTTCCGGTGGCCACAATTACAGCCTGGCTCTTTGCCGACAAACGCATCAATGATTGCAGCGCTTCTTTCCTGGCTTTTGCTGGCATGCTGCCGGTAAGTGCAATTACGGTTGGCAAAACCTTTCGTAATGCTCGTGCGAGTGATTCCACATGTGCCGTTCTTTGAGTTAAAATAATAGGATGTCGCCCGTCTTTTACACTTTGTACTGCATCGTTGATGATGAGCTGGTTGCGAGCTGCATCGACGCCAAGCTCTGAATACAATTCGCCAATAGTCAGAGACTTCTCATCGGACTTGAATGGTTTTTTAAACGCGGTGAAACGTGGAATCACAAAGTGAGAAAAAGGCCGTTTCTCTGCCTGATCGCGCGCATCGACCGTGTGACGAATTGGGCCACATTGCATAAAAATGATCGGATGGTGTCCGTCCTGTCGTGCCGGTGTTGCGGTAAGTCCATAAACATATTTTGCCCTGACTTTGCGCAGAATCTGCTCGAAACTGAAGGCAGGAACATGATGACATTCATCGACAATCACCATGCCGTAATTCCGGACAACTTCCTTGACCTCATCGCCACGCACCAGGCTTTGCATGATCGCGACATCAATGACACCACCTGGCTTGTTTTTTCCACCACCGATCTGACCGATTGGGCTTTTCGCTTTTGATTTTTTCTTTTCGCTTTGGACAGGTGTTCTGATCTGCAGGAATTGAAGCAGACGTGAATGCCATTGTTCGAGCAATTGCCGTGTATGCACGAGGACTAAAGTATTTGCTTTTCGCTCCGCAATAAGTTTTGCCACCACAACGGTTTTACCAAATGCGGTACTCGCTGCGAGAACGCCAGTTTCATAATTGAGTAATGCTGAAGCTGCTGCTATCTGCTGTTCGCGCAATTGACCTTTGAACTCGACCTCAATTTCCGGTTGGTGAACGCGTTCATCCAGCCAGCTTATTTCCGTTTTCGTTTGAGATAATAGCTCAATAAGCGTTTCTTCACAACCACGCGGCAGATGCAAAAACCCCGGGCTCGCATCTGCGAGCGAAATAATTCGTGGTTTATTCCAGGTGGGTAGTCGTATTGCTTGTGCTTTGTAAAAATCAGGATTTTTAAAGGCAGCCAGCCGTTTGATTGCATTCAAGGCTCTTTCGGAGAAGTCCCTGGTGGGAATGTACAACATATTCGCTTTCGTAATTAGTACTTTATCCGGAACATCCTTTTGGGACAGATGGGAGATTTTTTTCCGCTCAATCCATGGTTTGGATTCTTCCACCTCTTCCTGGCGGAGATCACCCAACTCATTCCCACGCACAAGCCTGCGGAGGTGCGAGTGCAATTCACTTTCAGAAAAATGATGGACAGAACTTAAAAAATGCCACTGATCTTTGAACGGCCGGAAATTTTCATCAATAAATACACTGTTTCCTTGCTCCCGTGCCTGTTTTTGCAAGGGTAATGCGATAAGGTTGCCGTATCCGCCCTTTGGCACGGTATCCTGATTTGGAAAAAGGCGATCGTAGGATTTAAACTGGATTTGGTGTCTGTGATTCATGGCTTGGGTCAGCAGTGCTGTGCCAAACTTCCGTGCCGTTGCTGCATGAATTGCTTCGGAATAAAAGAACCAGGCATGAGCGCCATTGCCGGAACGGGAACGTTCGATTGCAACAGGAATATTGTTTTCCAGGCAAATTTTTCTGATGGTTGTGACATCCGCTTGCCAGTCTTGTCCGTCAAAATCGATGACGAGAAAATGGCAGGTTTCATCATTCAGTAATGGATAAACGCCAAAGACTGCATCACCACGCAAATGCTGATCGACGGCTTCAGCGCCCCATTTGTCGTAATTCTGATGCTCACAGGCAGCGCATTTTATCTGTGGTTTTTTGCAGTACGTCTGGTCCCATTCGTTGAGACACACCGGCGAGTAGCCGGATTTCCCTGATTGATTCTGCCATCTTTTGGCGTAAACGTCCTGCCTGCCTTTGAACAGGGAAAGGAATATTTCGATTTTCGTTTCTGGTGAGCTGAATTTGTTGATTTGGTTGGAACGTGGTGATTGGATTTCGGGAGGAATATGGTCTGTTTTGCGGCTAATTTTTTCTCCAGCATCGTCAAGCAACCCAAAGCGAGAACGATACTTCTGGAGTTCAGCTTTGAGCTCCTGGGTCTCTTTTAATAGATTGTGATATTTTTGGAGAAGCGCATCGAAGTTCATGGTTGACCTTTATCGACGGCTAGATTTTTTGACGGTAACAGTATGACCGGAATAATTTTGATGCTCATTAAAACATGTTTAATTGGCCAATTCTCGAAGTCTTGTTCGTATTCTTTTCAATAAATCACCCGGTTTAAGTACTTCCAGCCCAAGCGACGGGTCTGGAAAGAAATCTTTAATATTGAACGTCACCAAAAACTGTGCGTTGGTTTTTAGTGCTGCGATTAGGATGGGTAAGTCTTTTTCATCCGCCATTTTCTCATAGTTCATTATTTCTTGCTTTGAGGGATTCTCGGTTATTGTTAAAGCTGTGGTGAGTATTTTTTCAAACGCAGGTTGAGCATCTGGTAATTTGATGAGTAGATTTTTATGACATTCTTCAACAACTTTTTGACATGTGAATCCGTGTATCAAACCAAGCTCAGAAAGATGCAATAGTATAAAGGATGCTCCCTCTCGGGATGCAGATCCAGCAATCAATGCATCGGCATCAAAAAATACAATGATTGAACTATTTATTTCAGGCATTGCTCTTCCAAACTAAATTAAAATAAGATTGTCATCATCGAAGCGCTCTTACTCCCTCGATTAATTCCGCAAGGGAAATATCTTTTTCTTCACGAAGTTTTTCAATCTGTTGAACCAGCTTTGTTAAAACGGAGGTCTTTGGGCTCAGAAAAATTCCTTCTTCAAGATCAATGATTGTCATCGGATCACCTTCTTCCAGTTGATAACGCTTTCTAATTTCCATGGGCAAGGTTAATGTCCCCTTTTTGCGGATCTGAATCATTTTAGTCATTTTTTAGCCTTCTGAAAAGTTGAATTTCCGAAATTCGTATAGAATATAAATTTTCATTCCATTCAAATCAAGGGATGATTATGTATTAAACA
>QQUM01000445.1 GCA_008501545.1 Calditrichota bacterium | reverse complement strand
GCGTCTACGAAAATCTCGATTCGGACCTTATCGATGCATTTTCTCCGGCAGCTTATGTGGGGCTCAATGCCAGCGGATTTGATTCAATGACGACGGCTGCAGATGTGTGGGCCAGCGCTTATGCAAATTTTGAAAATGAGGCGATGCCAATGTGGCGGCACTGGACCGAATTCGCAACAGCAGAAAATAAACGGCTTGTGTACTACGAAGGCGGCCAACATTTCACGCCGGATCCATTTAGATCGGATCAACCTTACAATCAGCTTTTGCAGGATTTGCAAACATCATCGGAAATGTATGCATTGTACACCAGGTTGCTGGATTCGCTCCAGGCACTGAATCAGGAATCGTTGTTTATGAACTTCTCATTTGTTGGGCAGAAAAGCGGGAAATACGGCAGTTGGGGTGTGCTCGAAAGCCAGTACATGCAGCCACCATTTTACAACACTGCCCCGAAATATCAGGCGTTACTTGATTTCATCGATCAAGGGGCAACATTGGTTGAGAATAATTGGAAAATGCCTGCAACACATCAATTGCACCAAAATTTTCCCAATCCATTTAATCCACAAACCAATATTCGCTATAAATTAAAATCCGCCGGGCTTGTATCGATTCGAGTTTTTGATCTTTTGGGAAGAGAAATAGAAGTGCTGATTAACAAGCGCCAGTCCGGTGGCTTGCACAATGTACAATTTGATGGGCGAAATTTGGCATCGGGAATTTATTTTTATTCACTGGAAATCGATGGGAAGGTCATGGGAAATCGCAAGATGATTTTAATGAAATGAGCCCACGGAAAAGGTGGATATGTGATCGATCAGGGGATATCCCCTGCACCATCACTTATGTCCGTGGTAAAGGTGCGAGGCACTTTACGTATGAGACGAGAAAAGTTTAGAGAAAATTGGTTCGCCCGATGGGAAGTGCGTCGCACCTTTTTCAGACTATTTCACTCCGGGATGCTGCAACCCCATCGCCAGGTATTCTTCTTTGTATTTCACGTAGCGTTGTGACAGTTCCAGCCCCATGGCGCGTTCATTTTCATCCAGCGCTCTTTTCAGTCGCGCGGGAACACCCATTACCATGGTGTTTTCCGGCACAATCATGCCTTCAGGAACCAATGCCCCTGCCCCGACGACTGCTCCTGCTCCAATAATAGCTCCGTCGAGAATTTTCGCGCCCATACCGACCAGCGCGCCATCGTGGATCGTGCAACCATGTAAAATCACACCATGCCCGATTGTGACATCATTCCCCAAAATCAAAGGCCACTGGTTGACGGTCACATGACAGATTGTGCCATCCTGAATATTGGTTCGATCGCCAATTTTAATATAATTGACATCACCGCGCAGGACGACATTGTACCAGATAGAGCAGTGCTCGCCAGTTTCCACCTCACCGATGACGATGGCGTTTGAAGCAATGAATGTTCCTTTGCCAAATTGCGGTTGTTTTTGATGATGTTCGTGGATCATAGTCGTGAATCCCCCAAGTTAGATGAATGATTTGATTTTAATTAACCGGCAATCGCATGCCGAGATTGTGCTGCAGGGCTTTTTCATAGAGTACCTGGGCGCAGTACAAGTCCTGCACCGCATTGCCGACAGATTTAAAAACAGTGATTTGCTGCTCGTTTTCTCTTCCCGTTGTTTTGCCACCAGCAAGCTCACCAATTTCATGCATAGCGTTTGCATCTTTGAGAAGTCCTGCGTTTACCGCTGAAATTATTTCACCTGCTTCCGCCATGCAGGCATTGCGTTGGTCGACGAAAACCCTGGCTTTTGCAAGAATTTCCGGCGGGATTTCGCACATTTCCGGCGTATACGAACCGATGCCATTAATGTGTGTTCCGGGGCGGATTTGATCAGCTGAAAACACCGGGGATTTTGCTGTCGTCGCGGTGCAGACGATATCGGCATTTGCCAAATTTGCACTATCCTTTACTGCATCATAGTGCACCGGAAAATCTTTTCGAATTTGGTCAACGAGTGTTTCAGCTTTCGCAAATGTCTGATCAAAAATAGAAATATGCTGAAGATCACGCACAGCACAAAGTGCTGCTATCTGTGTTTTTGCCTGCGCGCCAGCGCCAAATATGAAAGCAGATTTGGCATCGTTTCGCGCAAGTAAATCAGTCGCCAAACCGGATGCTGCTCCGGTGCGCAACGCGGTGAGATACTCACCATCAATGAGCGCGATTTGCCGGCCGGTTTCGCTTTCGAAAAGAGAAACCATCGCATGAATCAGGGGCAAATTTTTCTGGCTGTTCTCCGGGGAGACGGTCACAGTTTTAATGCTGATTGCATGAATTTCAGGACTGTATACCGGCATGAAAAGCGCCTGGCCATCGTTTGCGGTGGGAATGTTCAGGCGCACTGGTGATGTAACCTTTCCGGCAGACAGGGCAGAAAACGCGGTGTGCATTATGCGAACAGCCTCGGACATAGGCAGTAATTTTTTCAAATCCGAGGCTGTTAAGTAGATGATGAAATCGTTTTTCATTTCGCCATTTCACTTTCAACTTCATTGATGGAGCGGGGGATGTGATTACCTAATATTTTATAGCCTTTTTCGGTGATCACGATATCATCTTCTATGCGGACGCCACCAAAATCGAGCCATTTTTCGACCGCATCGTAATTAATAAATTCAGCCATCGTTTTTTCACCCTTCCACATCTCAAAAAGTGCTGGAATGAAATAAATACCCGGTTCGACAGTGATGACGTATCCCGGCTGCAGTTGTCTGCCGAATCGTAACGAGGAAAGTCCGAACATGGTGCTGCGCTGGACCGTATCGTCATAACCAACGTAGCCTTCGCCCAGTCCTTCGAGATCATGGACATCCAGTCCCATCAGGTGGCCGAGCCCGCATTGCATAAAGAATCCGAATACACCCGCTTCCATCGCATCATCTACTGAACCTCTGACCAGGCCGAGGTCTTTCAAACCGCTGACGATTTCTTTGCAAGCAGCGATGTGGATGTCTTTTTGGAAGACGCCGGGTTTACTCATTTCAAAAGCCTTTTGCTGGGATTGAAGCACGATGGTGTAAATATCCCTTTGCCGTGAATCAAATTTACCGGATACCGGTACTGTGCGTGTGATGTCGCTGCAATAGCCACTTTCCACCACCGCTCCGGAATCGTGTACAACGATTTGACCTGCTTTCAGGGTGTTGTAATGCGTCGTGTTGTGCAGGATTTGTCCGTTTTTCGATAAAATTATCGGGAAGGCGATTTTCGCATTGCCACTGGAAACGATGCCCTCAACCATGCCTTTCAATTCGTACTCTTTTTTACCGGGCATCATCTCCCGCATGACCGCAACATGCATGTCATAAGAAACATCAAGCGCCTTTTCGATTTCCGCAATTTCTTCATCCGATTTTACGATACGCTGGGCTGCGACTGCAAGAATCAGCTCTTTTGATGTGCCATCGTCGAGTGCATGTACGTTCACTCCGAGACAATCCGAAAGATAAATTGCTTTATCGGCACGGTACTGTGGAAGGTAGTGCACATTGCGACCGCTGCTGGCAGCATTTTTTAATAGCGCTGTCAACGCATTGAATGGTTTTGTGATCGAAACACAAGCTTTTGCGGCTTTTGCTTTGATCGTCTCTTTCTGTCCCATCCACACG
>QQUM01000510.1 GCA_008501545.1 Calditrichota bacterium | reverse complement strand
CCGGTATTTTCAGGCGGGATCTGCTTGCCTTTGTTGGAAACCGCTTTGTTCCCACCGTTAAAGACCGATACTATGCCGGAGTACAGTTGCTGGCTTTCGCGAATTTTTATTTTTTCATTGGCCATCAAACAAACAAAAGCATACTGGTCATTGCTCAATTCTTTATCGAATGTAAATTCAACATGCTGCCGGCCGGTTTTTACTTCGATGGATTGAGCAGCAAGGATTACATCCGGAGTGTAATTTTTGTCCTTCCCTGAGACGCGCAGTTGGACTTGCAAAGCCGTGTTTTCCAGCGCATCAATCTCTACTTTGAAATTGTAGTTGATGCCCTTTTTTAATGGCAACAAAGATGCAGCAGAAATATCCAGTAGCAGCCAGTCGCCATCAAAAGAAATATCTGAAAGGACTAAACTTGACGATGCGCTGATATTTGCTTTTGAAATCAGATTTGAAGATTTATCAATGGGGCGGCTTGGTATGCTCTGTCCTGTAAGATTCAGTTCGTATTGCAAATGCCGTATTCTGCCGTTTTCAAGAATTTGCGCCGGATTAATGTTTTCGGTTCTGCAAATGGCAGCAGCCATGCCCACCGCCTGCGCTGTGAAGCCGGTGGTGGCCATCACCCTTGTGGAGCCGAACGCCACATGAGAAGCGCTGATAATTCGTCCGGCTAAAAACAAATTATCGATATCCCGACTCACATAGCTGCGGTATGGAATTTCATAAATGCCTTTGCTGTGCCATTGGGTGCAACCGGATTTCTCGCTATAAATCCCATCAGCAGGATGCAAATCGATGGCCCAGCCGCCAAAACCGATGGCGTCATCAAAGCTTTTTTGTTCGATGATGTCCTGCTGCTTCATCATGTACAGCCCTTCAAAGCGGCGGCTTTCGCGTTTGCCCGGAATCATGCCCACCCATTCGAGAGTGAGATTGTCGACATCTGCAAACTTGCCGGAATTTTTGATGTAATCCCAAACGCCATAAACGACCTTCCAAAGTTCGTATTTGATTTCTTCTGTGTCGTAAATGGTGTCTTTGCGACCGCCGTATTCCAGCCACCAGAACCGGCAACCGGTGTCGTCCTTTTCAATAACTTTGTAGCGGGGAATTTCAGTGATGTCTTTTAAGGCATAGGCCGGTGGGATGTACTTCACCGGTTCGGGCGCCCGTTTACTGTAGAAGAAAATGGAGTGCCCCAGCAATTCGCCGTAGGATTCATCGGGAGCGAATAATTCACCGAATTCTTCCTTGCTTTCGGCGCCAATGCGAAATGCAGCGCCTGCCTGAAAAGCCACAATGCCATCCCCGGAAGCGTCGCAAAACAAAGGCGCAGAAACGATATATTCTGTGGCGTTCTGGCTGTTAAAGGCTTTGAGTGATGCGATGGTTCTGTCGTTTTTCTTTCTCGTTTCAAAAACCGCTGTATTCAGAAGCAGTGTGATATTTTTTTCATTCAACACCTTTTCAAGCAAGACAGTATCGAAAATGATGGGATTGCCTTCTTTGTTGCGATACAAGTTCTCGATGAAGATTTCGTTGATCACCCCGCCTTCGCGTGACCAGCGGTTGTTGTTTCCCATGTGCGAAGTCGCGCCCAATGCCCACAATCGCACTTCCGACGAGGCGTTGCCGCCCAACACCGGACGATCTTGAATCAAGATGGTCTTCACACCCTGGCGCGCCGCTGTAATGGCAGCGCAGACACCGGCAAGTCCGCCGCCTGCAATGACGAAATCAGCGGTTAAATGCTTGGTTTTATTTCTTCTGATTTCAATGCTGTACTTTTCAGTTATCATCTTTAGAATTCCTGTAAACGATGAATGCGCCGAGGATCAGCACAAGTATCCCCATGCCAGCGACGATTTGCGCCCCAACTTCAGCGATGATTGAGAGTAACAGGATCAGGAAACCAGTTGAAGCGACGCCAATGCCGATAACCCGTGCGCCCCTTCTGTTTGTTTCGCCCGGCTCAACATCTTTTTCGGGCTGACTTTTTTGCAATTCAATGTATTTATTGTACTCTGTTGTTTCTGCACCTTGAGCAAATTTGTACAATTCGATAAGCATTAACAAAACAATGGGAATGCCAACGCCCAGGCCCATTTCGGCAGCGCGACTCAACTTTAAATCGAACAAAGCGGGAGTTAAAAATTTAAAAAATGCATTCACAGCCAAGGAAATAATGGTAACGGAAAGCACGTTGATCCCTGCAATTCGTTTTGAGAACAACGCCCACAACGGAGGCAAAAACATAGCGCCGCCGGTTAACGCCGCAAGACTCATCACCACCTCCACGATGCCGCCCATTAACGGCACCAGTAGCGCAATGATAATTGTCAAAACGCCCAAAACGATGGTCGCAATGCGGCCAACTCGCACCAGTTTTTCAGGGCTCGTTTGCGGAAAAAAGTGTTTGTACACATCATTTGATAGTACGCCTGCAGAGATATTAAGAATGGTGTTGACCGAGCTGGAAGTCGCAAACACCATTCCACCCAAGATCAGTCCGAGCATTCCAACCGGCAGCACTTCCTTGCACATGAGCAGGTAGGCGCCTTCATCGGCCAAGCCGGTGAGATCAGGATTTAACACGCGGTAAATCATGGGCGGCAGCATCCAGATGAGCGGGCTGAACGAATACAAACCGGCGAAAATCCAGCCCACTTTTTTGGCGTCTCTGGGCGTTGCCACGCTGGTATAGCGCTGCACATAAGCCCAGTGCCCGGCGATGAAAAACAGGTTGTACAAACCAAAAGCGACCATAAAACCGGGGGTGTATTCACTGTTCACAAGCGAAAAAAAGTTTTCCGGCGCCTGGGTTATGAAATTTTCAATGCCGCCTATTTTATCAAACGACAATGGCAGAACGATCAACACAGCGGCTGTAAGCACAACAAACTGCAGCACATCGGTAACGATTACGGCCCACAGGCCACCGATTGCTGTATAGATTAGAATGAGCACACCAAGAAAAATAATGCTCACCGAGATGGGAATGCCGGTGGAGACCTCAACAATTTTCGCTACAGGATACAAAAATGCGCCGGTTGAAAAAATCGAAAGGGAGAGGAAGATGTATGTATACACTTTCTGGACATTGTACCCCAAACGGTTGGTGATGAATTCTGCAGCGGTGAGCGCGCCGGTTTTTTGCCATCTCGGCGCGATAAAAAAACCGATGATTACGCCGGCAATGCACATAGTCCACTGGATGGTGATGGCAACCCAACCGCTGGTATAGGCGATGGAGCCCCAGACGACAAATGTTCCCGCCGAGAAAAAACTCATAAAAAGCGATAACCCGCTCATCCACCAGGGCAACGCCCCTCCGGCGGCAAAAAACGATTTCATGTTTTTGCCAGACCTGGCAAAGCTGACGCCGCTGATAAAAACCAAAGCTGTAAATACGATAATTACGATGATATCTATGTTGTTCATTTTACTAATCCTACTCCTTAATCAAGGTCTTCTCCACCCCAAGAATCTTCCAAATAGCATCCTGAGTGTCCCACCTGTTTTTTAGGCGGGAAGTATCGAAGGGTGCGGGCGTCGTATCCAACACGCACCCTTCGATACGCTCCGCAAAAGACGCGGAGCTACTCAGGATGCTTAGATGGTGTTTATCATGATCTCATATAGCTCCAACTC
>QQUM01000285.1 GCA_008501545.1 Calditrichota bacterium | reverse complement strand
ACATACATCCCTGACAAGAAGTTTTCTTTTCGAAGAGAACACAAAGGATTTAATCGTGCGAGAAATCCTGCACGACCTGGATATTGGACCTAATTTGCATGCAAACGCAAATGATTCTTCCGGTGTTATGAAAGTATTCAGCGAACCGGATTCCTGTCTTGTTTTTCTTGACAACGAAATGCTTGGTTACACACCCTTGCAGCTTGGTTATTTGGAAGCGAAAGATTATGAAATCCGATTAGAGAAGGAAAATTACAGAGCTGCACGTGGAATCGTGTCCGTTCAAAATGGCCATGTGCAGAAAATTCATATGATTTTACGCAGTGAAGTGCGTATCACCATCGAGAGTGACCCCCCGGGTGCGATGATCTACGTGAATGATGCGCCCGTCGGTTTATCACCAAAAACAATTCGGGCTACGGCCGAGTTACCGTATAATTTCCGTTTTACACATCCTGATTTCAATGATGTGGAAAAGCAACTCAGCTTCTCAAAAGATAAAAGGCTTACTGTTGAATTTGGAACGGATATGAAAAAATGGGTTTATATCGGAGGCGGCAGTGCGGCAACGCTGGGTGTGTTGTATTATCTGGTTTACCGTGGGACTGAAGCCGATGCGAGAAAAGAGGGGGGTCTCCCCGCACCACCGGGAAGGCCATGATGAAGAAGAGCTATGTTTTTAAAAAATCATCCCTGCCTGATCAGAATCATAAAATCCGGAACACTATGCAAGTTCCAGTCTGACATGAAGAATTTCTTTCCCGGTAACGTTTGCACGCACCGCCTGCCTAAAACAAGCTTCCGTTAACGAAAATGTTCCAGTTATGAGCACTACTCCAAATTGGTATTGCGACTTTTAAAAAATTATAGTACGCTGTCAAACTATCAGCACATAGTGCACATATTTGTACAAAAACCTGGTCATGTCGAAAATCGCATATAAAAATGAAAATGTGTAATCGCCTCACACTTTCTCGTACTCGTTGTCGTAATCGGTTTTAACAAATAGCTGAACGAGTACGAGTACGAGTATGAGTATGAGAAAAAACATCAATTGGAAAACGAATGGAAAAACCCAAACTCATCGGACCCTTCACGCAGCTTCTCACAATGCGCGAACTCCCGCTGAAAGGCCCACTTGCAGATGACCAACTGGAGATTCATCAAAATGCTGCGATTTTAACGGAAGCCGGGCGAATTACGGCAATTGGCGATTTTGACGAATTAAAAAAGCGCCATACTGCAGTGAAAGTCGATGAAATTTCGACACCGTCAATCGGATTGCCCGGATTCATCGATGTGCATACTCACATGTGCTCGGCCGGCTCGCGTGCCCGGGATTACACGATGCGCATCGGTGGCACCTCGTATCTCGATATTGCCAAAGCCGGCGGCGGCATCCTCGACACAGTCCGCCAAACCCGGGCGGCGTCAGAAGATTTATTGACCAAATTGCTTATGCAGAGATGCACACGCCATCTTCAGGAAGGTGTGACGACCTGTGAAGTGAAAAGTGGATACGGTTTGACCGTGGCGGATGAATTAAAGATGCTGCGTTCGATTAACAAGGCAAACCAACTTCATGAGATGGATATTGTCCCGACATGCCTTGCAGCCCATACCCCACCACCGGAATTCAGGAAAAACTCCCAGGCCTATTTACAACTTATTCTGGAAGAGTTGCTGCCGCAAATTCAAAAAGAAAATCTGGCTGCACGTGTTGATATTTTTATTGAGGAGAGTGCCTTCAGTCGATCTGAAGCGGAGCCATTTTTAAAAGCAGCAAAGGCAATGGGTTTTTCGCTGGCAATCCACGTTGATCAATTCACTGCCGGATCGAGTTTAATTGCCTGCAAACTCGGCGCAGTCAGTGCCGACCACCTCGAAGCAAGCACGAACAAAGAAATTGCAGCCCTTGCACAATCAGACACCGCTGCAGTTGTTTTGCCTGGATGCTCTCTTGGTTTAGGACTGGATTACGCTCCTGCACGAAAATTACTTGATGGGGGCGCCTCACTGGTGATTGCAACCGATTGGAATCCCGGTTCTGCTCCTATGGGAGATTTACTTTTACAGGCAGCGGTTATGGGTGCTGCAGAAAAGCTGAGTGCTGCAGAAACTTTTGCTGCTATAACATCACGAGCCGCTGCCGCGTTGGAACTGTCTGACCGTGGTAAGTTAAGCATTGGAAAACTCGCTGATCTTCAAGCCTATGCATGCAATGATTTCCGGGAGATCCTCTACAACCAGGGAAAACTGAAAGCGACACAAGTTTGGAAACGCGGCTTCTTGATCGGCTAACATGACTCCCGCTTGCTTTTTGTGACTTTCCGTTCTATATTTGGTGAATAAATATCCACATCTTTTTCGAATTATTCCAGAGCACACAGATGAACTTACCCCAGATACTCGATAAATTACACAAAGATGATAAATTCATGCGCAATGTGACCGCATGGAAACAACAAAAAGCGCAAGATGCCCGCTATCAGGACTTCCCTGAGAACATCGACCGACGATTGGTTGATGCGTTGCAAAATAATGGCATCAAAAAATTGTACACTCACCAGGCACAGGCCATTGACGCCGTGCTGGCGGGAGAAAATGTCGTCGTTGTGACGCCCACGGCTTCAGGGAAAACCATGTGTTACAATGTGCCGGTCATTAATACACTCCTCACCAATCCGGAAGCGCGTGCGCTCTATCTCTTCCCTACTAAAGCTTTATCGCAGGACCAAATGCACGAAATTCACAATCTGGTCACAGACATGCAGGTCGATCTCAAAGTCTATACCTTTGACGGTGATACGCCACAATCAGCCCGCCGCTCCATCCGGTCTGCAGGCCACATCGTAGTCACAAATCCCGACATGCTGCACCAGGGAATTCTACCGCACCATACTTTGTGGATCAAATTATTTGAAAATCTTGAATATATCGTGCTGGATGAAATCCATCACTATCGCGGTGTCTTCGGCAGTCATCTTGCAAATGTTATTCGTCGTTTGCGGCGGATTTGTGCTTTTTACGGCAGTAACCCGCAATTTATCTGCAGCAGCGCCACAATCGCCAATCCGCGGGAACATGCGGAAAAAATCATCGAAGCTCCGGCGAGCCTGATTGACGACAACGGCGCCCCGCGCGGTGAAAAACATTTCATTCTTTATAATCCACCCGTTGTAAACGCCGAGCTCGGCATCCGCGCCAGTTCTGTGAAAGTGAGCCAGCGCATTGCGACCAATTTCCTTATGGCAAATGTGCAAACGATTATTTTTGCGCGTTCGCGTATTCGCGTCGAAATTCTGACAAAATATCTCACAGAAGCCACGCGCAAGTTCAGCAAATTAAAAGGGCGTATTAAAGGGTACCGTGGCGGGTATCTGCCGCTGGAACGCCGCAAGATTGAAAAAGGATTGCGCAATGGCGAAATTCTCGGTGTTGTCAGTACAAACGCATTGGAACTGGGGATCGATATCGGTGAACTGCATGCGTGCATTATGAGCGGCTATGCCGGTACAATTGCCAGTACATGGCAGCAGGCCGGACGCGCAGGACGCAAAACCGAAACCAGCATCGTTGTCATGGTGGCTTCCAGTCTGCCGCTGGATCAATACATTATTTCAAATCCGGACTTTTTTTTCTGGCGTGCCGTGGAGGAAGCCATC
>QQUM01000529.1 GCA_008501545.1 Calditrichota bacterium | reverse complement strand
TTTTTTAACAATGAAGTTCGCGACATTATCGTCCCATATATTCGGATCTGCACCATATTTTTTTGCAAGTCGCCGTGCATCCTGCACATGGCCCTGTCCCGTATTATAGGAAGCAAGAATAAATTTTTGCCGTTCACTTGAGTCCGGAATTTCCTCCCAATATTTTTCCAGCCAGGCCAAGTACTGCACACCCGCCTGCAGGTTTTGATGTGGATCAGTCAGTTTTTTTGCACCAAATTCTTTCGCTGTCCGGGGCATAAGCTGCATCAATCCGACAGCACCAGCCCATGACTTCGCCTTGGGATTGAATTCCGATTCCTGATGTGAAACTGCCGCAAGCATTCGCCAATCCCAGTTGATTTTTTCCGCAGCTTCACGAAATTCAGTATCAAAGGGCGACAGTTTCCCGGTTGCACGCACGTAGTAATCACTTTTCAAACGTCTGCGTATGTGTCGCTGGTTTTTGTAGTATTTATTGTAAATAATATTAAAAACAGGGCTGTTTTGGGCTTTAATTTCAGCAAGCCAGGTATTGATTTCACTCTGCAGTTGTGTGCTTTTTTTGCGTAGCGCCCAGGCGAGACGCTGTGGTAAACTAATGCCGGTTTTTACGTCGATATTCGTTAAATAGGTTTGATTAATAAGCGCAATATTTTCATCAGCTATTGTAAATTCAATGTCACCATCGGATACCATGCGAATGAGATCTTCTGTTTCCAGAATTTCCGGCGCTTCAATAATGGTAATGTCCCCACCAATCTCTTCGGAGAGATTTATCAGTCGCGTATAATATGCGCTACTCTTCCGGACATGAATTTCTTTGCCGATGAGATCAATTTGATTACGCAGCATTAGTTCTTCAATTTCATGACGCTTCATTTGTCGCCATCCATCGGGAAGGCGTTGCACGAGAACTTGCCGTGTTGTCGAATAATGGTCGGAAAACAAGTATTTTTTAGTACGAGATTTCGTTACAGCCAAACTTGCTGCAACGATGTCTCCCTCACCATTTTCAAGGGCCGTGAAAAGCTGCTGCCAACTGCCCGGCGTTTTTACTTCCAGTGGCACACCAATATAATTTGCGAATCGTTCCAGCAATTCGTACTCAAATCCCATCGGCTCACCACGATGAAGGAAATAACTATTGGCATTGAAGCGAGTTAACGCAATTAATTTACCCCGCTCCCGAATTTTTTTTAAGTCAAATGCAGGTTGTGTGTCAATTTTTGCATCAGCTTTCGATTGTTGCGTTGTTTCTTGTTTATTCTGCCCACAGGACATGAGCGATGCAAGGAGCAGTATCAAAGTAAATAAACGCAAACTGCGTAATATGGCTTCCATGTTAACCCTTTCCTGATCAATGTGTACCACTATGGTCTAGTGCCACGGTTAACCGGTAAAATAACTTACGATTTCATGGTTTTTTGTGCTGTCTAATCGGTCGACGATGTGTTTATTTTATATTGTATTTTCGGGTGGGTGTTTGGCGCATTAACGGCACTTAAAACACTAAATTCCAGTGTGATATGATCTTTTATTTCAACCGTTTTAATCTCAAGTTTTTTCGTTGAATGTGGTTTTAATTTAATGACATTCGCTGAATTATGAAATGTATATTTTGATTCATTTTTCAATAAAAATTCAGTGGATGATTTGTTCTCCAATTCGACATTGAGAATAATCCGTTTGTTTTGATATTTCGCATTTTTTATGTGGACACAAGCATTTAACAGTGGCAACAGGAATTCCGATCGACCGATTAAAAGATTATTAAACCACACAACAGTACGTTTCTGTTCGAGTCCTTCTTGAATTGCTGCTGCAGACTTTTCTGTCGCAAAAACCAGTGTAATCGGTCTGTGCCCTCCCGCAGGCACATTGTATTCCCAATCAATAATTCCATGAATATCCGATGTTCCCATTATCGTCAAATCATTATCCAAGGCGATTTGCAAAGCCTCATCAGAATAAGTAAATTCGTTTACAACTTCAATTCCCTGCAATAAACCTTCTTTGATCAACATGTGGTGCATGTCCGTAAGTGTCGCAATTCCGTCTTTTCTTTGTGATGTCCAGTTCGGATGATTCCAGAAAATAAATGCGCCTTGTTCTTTGGCTTCCCGGAAAGCATCGACCGGATCATCGACCAACAACTTGTTTACATCTTGCAAGAAAATGGCATTTGCATGCCCTGGTGGCATATCGCGTGTAATTTCTGATCCCGGAATGATGATAATTTTATCTTTGGCTGCTTTAAGTGCGATTTCATAAGCACGATTTCGGTCGGGATGGGGGATATCGTGTTCGTGTGGTTGATATTCGATGTGCTCCGTTACGGCAATCGCATCGAGGTTATCCTTTAAAGCTTCTGTCACGCGAATGGTCGGCCATACGTGGCCATCAGAAAAAGCAGTGTGCTGGTGCAGGTCACATTTTAATGTGAAAAAATCTGGAATGTTGGGAAAGATGATCTGGCGGATTTTATCAATGTTGTTGTTTTGCGGAAAACATAAAGCAGGCAGGAGCATAAACAGAATGAGTATTAAATTTTTTTTCATCATTTCTCCAGATTGATTTCTGTTCACTTGGATCTTTTTAATCAAAATATAATCGATGTGCATCATCAATACAATATTAGAATTATAAAAGTTTTATATTAACTTCATTACTAAATCAGGTGATTGACTCAAATATAGGAGTATTTTTTTGCTATTCAGCCTTACTTTCTCAAATCGATATAATGAAAGCCTAGAAATATTTTGGAAACATAACGAGAAAGGTTAGGAGAGATTTTATGTCTGGCACTGGATAAAAATATTTTATTTAGTGATTTAATTAACTACGTTAATTGTAATTCTATAAGTAAAACTTATCTTTCTCAGGTATTTGTGCACTTATTCTGCAAAAATAATGTCAGGTAAAAATAAACCTTCTATTCAATCCATAAACATTTAAACTATGAATAGATTTTTCTAGTCGAATTAATGAAAACTTTATATAAGGGATAAAATGGTCGCCAAATCACAACATTCCATTCCGCCGCTGCAAACAAATATAATATTGGAAAGCATCTCGGACGGTGTATTTACCGTCAATGAAGATATGAAAATAACATTTTTTAATCGTGCGGCAGAGAAAATTACTGGTATATCATCAGAGCAAGCCGTTGGACAATATTGCTTTGATGTATTAAAAGCAAATATTTGTGAGAAGAGCTGTTCATTAAGAAGTTCTCTGAAATCGGATTCCGATGTTGTCGATAGACGAGTGAATATTTTACGCGCAGATGGAAAACAGATCCCAATTAGCATCAGCACCGCTGTTTTAAGAGACAAAACAGGAAAAAAAATTGGTGGTGTAGAGACTTTTCGCGACTTATCATCAATTGAAGAATTAGAAAGAGAAATCAGGCGCTCCTATACTCTTGAAGATATCATTTCAAAAAATCATTTAATTCAAAAAATCTTTGATATACTTCCAAATATTGCAGAAAGTGAAAGTACCGTGTTGATTCAGGGTCCAAGTGGATCGGGAAAGGAACTATATCTGCGCGGTGGGTGTTTTGTTCGGCCTCACTCAGAGAGCGGTATTTGTAAAGCACCGCGGTTTTTAAGCCGGAAAAACTAAAACAATAGGGTTGATTTTTAATTCGCGCAACCGGAAATTTAA
>QQUM01000831.1 GCA_008501545.1 Calditrichota bacterium | reverse complement strand
TACGGCCCCTCCCCCATGCCCCTGAAAATTCATTAGCAAAGAGCCCTTATTGAACAGGTCAACAAGAACATTTGTATCCCCAAAATAGCGGGAACCTTCGCGTGTATAAATCCTTTTTACTCTGTACGCTTCAGGGATGTAATATTCATTTAATTCTTCTGCCTGGTCTTCAAAAAATTTATCATCACCGACGGATAAATTGATCACGGATCGCCAAACGCCCTCATTCGGATTTTGCTCGTAATTTAGCGTTTTATCGATCATGGCCTGCAACTCTTCTGACGTATTGCAGGCAAAGCGGCCAATGGCAACATCCGGAAGTATATCGTCACCGGAAACTTGGGCAAAAAAATTATCACTGGACGTGAGTCCCCAGGAGGATGTAAAAGCCATGTATGTTGGCACATGATTTATCGTTTCGTTATAACGATTTTTATTAAAGCCATAATGACCATCCCCAACAAAAAGGACATATTTCAACTTTGGTGATTGCCAGTTGTTGTATGCATATTTAATAAAATCACGGAGAGCTTCCGGGGCATGATTGCCGCCATTAAACGTATTATAGACATCCTGCACATCAATGACCGCAACGCGATATCCCCGGCTTTCACGCCAGGTGGCTAGCTGTTCGATCTGGGAGATAAAATCGCCATGTGCAATTATGATGTAATCAGCAGCGTTGCTGAGAGAACGTAAATCAGTATTGGAATAGGCGTCGATACGCATAGGCGATTTCCATGCGCCTTTTGCAAATACATTGTATATTTTATCTTTACGTGTGATATGATCCTGAAATCGAACAGAATAGCGGCCACTTTCTTCGATTTTTTGTTCGAAGTTTAAAAGCTGTTGGCCATCACTTGTGATCACGTAGATTTCATCACTGGTGAAACCTTCAACTTTGTAATCTAACACAGCATTGGCTTCAGTAACTTTCAATTCAATGTTATTGTCGAGGACTTGCCTGCTCCGGGGATATTTAACATCCATCCAGTTAAAATAAAATTGATCTATTTCTCCTGCTTCGCTGTTTCCCGGGGCTTTAATCGTCAGCTGGTTTTTTCCATGCAACAAGAGATTTGAGGGAATTTGTACTGTGATCACATACTCTTTTTGTCCATCCCAAACACCTTGTGCTACAAAACTATTATTAACATAAACTTCAACACTGTGATCCGTACGAGCATAGGTAGGATAAGTATTGCCCATGAATGCAAAAGTGAAGGTTGTAGAATCCGCTATAGCAGCCGGATATTCAAGTTCAAACTCCACTGTTTCTTCCTGATTGGCCGAAAGACGACTCCAAAACCAATGATCCGCCAAACCGTCGTATTGCAAAAGTAGCCGGTCAAACCATTGATCCATTTCAAAATGTTTCTGATCCCAATACCAATCCTGCGGATTGATATCACCTTCATAAAGTCCCCCATCAAATTGAATATAATACAGGCCTTTTTCTTCTCCATGCCAAATTTGGTAGACATTTTTTTCAGCATATTGGGATAAATAGGTTTTCTCCCCGTGATTTTCTTCGGCGCGGAAGACGATATAATCGTTTTCCGATAAGGTTTCCTTGTTACTGTTTATCAACAGCAATGGTAAAGCATGATTTTTATAAGTAAGGTGTAAGCGGTCGGGGGATTTACCTATCAAATCAAGACCAGCGTCTGCAAGCTCGAGAAGCGATACGGCATGTATCCCCGGTTCTCTTGTCAAAATGTTCGCGAACTTGTCCGGCAGGCTCAGTTGCTGCGCTTTTCGAAGGGATTGTGGCAAGGTATGGGTTAATGACCAATTTCCAATATATGCATCGTTCAAAACATTGGCTGCAATGTCGTTTTTTTTATCGAACGATGGCTTCTGCAAAATTGTATTGAAGGATGCACGCCACGACAAATGAATTGTAAATTTATTGGCGACAACAAAGCGTCGCGTATTCCTGTCATAACGTGCCGGATTAATCTGCAAAACACATAAATTTAAATTTCCGATCTTTCCGTTTTGCAACATACTTACTAATTTTTTTCCACTCGAGCGAAAAACTGTATTTTCAGGACTCTTTTGCAGTTTTCGGGCGGGATTTTCAACATAAATTTCATGTTCAATCAATACATTATACCGGATTTCTGGCGATGTATTTTCAGGAAGTGTGAATGTCAAAGCTGCTTGCGGGAGAAAAACTTCACCTTCATGAGCATTTGAAATAAATTCATCAATCTCCAGTGCTTGAGAGTTGCCCATAGGTGTAAGTCGAATCGCTTTTTCCGGAATAGAAAAATGGATGGAAAGATGGTTCTTATCTGCTGAAGTTACGTTGGCATAAGGATGCTGTGCGACCACCAGATTTGATGGGATAAAAGATAGAATGAATGTTGTTGCGATATATTTCTTGAGCATAAATCCTTGCTGTCATCTTTAAATTTGGAAAGTTGAAACGGATCTGGGTGATTCTTTCTGTGCTTCAGAAATCCGTGGTGGTGAATCGAAGGATAAACGATAAAGTTGAATTTTTATATCATGCAAATTTTCTTTTATTTCATCTTCGATAGACTTTTTGGACGAAAACCATAATTCGTCAACTAAAATGGTGGTTATCTGTTTTTCATCGCAAATTGACTTGAGCTTTTCTGAATTTTTGAACAAAGGCACTCCACTGAAGCAATTTTGATTTTCATATAATTCTGAAGAGGTAGTGAGAAAAACACCAAAAGGACGAAAACCATTATTTTTCAACAATTCATGACTGAAGAACAGGTCAAGAGCAGATTTCTCATGTACATAAATAAGCACGTTAATAAGCTTTTTGGATTGATGATACCTGCGTTCATCGAAGTATGTCAATCCAAGTCGTACTATGAGCATTAAGAAAAAACAGGTAAAAAAATCGATCAGGTAGGTGCTCTGTGCGAGGGGCCTTTCAAAGTTAAAAAAGTACGCAGCTATTAGTAAAACAAGGCTGGCAAGAATATTCGCTTTTAATAGCGGAAAGATCTCGCTACCACGAACAATCCGCCACTGTTTCTTATAGAGTCCCGACAAAAGAAAAACACTGATTTTTACAAAAAGAAGAAATGCCAGCGTCTGACTAAAAACCTCTTTCTCGAGCGGAAAACTATAAAAATCGTATCGCAAGCTGAATGCTGCGGTGAACGCCGTAAATACCAGAATGCAATCAAAAATTCCCTGAAAAAAAGAAAGCGGTGCATTCTGCAATTTAACAATATTTTTCTCTTTTGATGTCCGTCCCGCAAGGGATGAGTTTATGTATCCGAATTTCACCAAACCAATAAAAAGGGATATGATCCCCATCCCGATTATAAACAAGAGCGATCGATTGGTGAGCAAAATGGAGATAAATCCCAACGAAGAAAATAGTAACGCGACGGCATACATACTCCATACTGCGCGCTCATGGGACATGCCCATCGCAACAAATCTGTGGTGGATGTGATGTTTGTCCGGTTGGACGATCTTGTTTATAATTCGAATGAAAGAGAATTGACTTTCCTTTTTTGTTTCCTGTTTGCGAATACGACGATAAATCGCCATCGACGCATCGGTTATTGGTAAACCAAAAAGAAGAAATGGGACAAAAACAGACACCGTTGTTGTGCCAAAAAAAAAACCCTCAATTGCCAGCACAGCGATAATAAATCCCAGGAAAAGACT
>QQUM01000760.1 GCA_008501545.1 Calditrichota bacterium | reverse complement strand
TTGCGGGAATGGGGTTTCTTCGAATCGTGCTTGTACAACAACGCCTTTAACAAGCCTATCGACACGCGGAATATTCCGGTTTTGGAGCGGATAACGATTACACACCTAATCAAAGAGAATGGCCGTATTGCCGGGGCCGCGGGTTTTAGTTTGGACGAAGAAATCGTGCATATTTTTCATGCAAAAAGTGTCATCCTGTGCACCGGCGCCGGCGGCTTCAAACCAAACGGTTTTCCAATTTGCGATCTCACCCACGATGGCACAGTGATGGCCTACAATATTGGCGCAAAAGTCACCGGCAAAGAATGGAACGACGGGCATCCGGGTCAGGCAAAAAATCCGGCCGCCTGTTTCGATGGCTGGCACGGCATGTTCGAAAGAAAACCGAATACAACCGGCATTGGCATTCGCCACGATTTGGGTGTTGATTTAAATTATATGGCTTACAAGACAGGTGGCTCAGCACAAATGGGGCCGCCTGGAAGGGGTGGCCGCGGAGAAATCGAAGGTGGCCCTTATCGCCCTGCCGAATTTGCCCAGGATGGTCCTCCCGGTGGTGGAAGGCATCCTGGGGGTGACGGACACGACAGACCTGAGCGAGGCCCTCGCCCGGAAAGAAGAAGACCTCCGAGAGATGGTGAAGGCCCTCCGGGAATGCGAGGCCCATCCGTTGGCGGTTCCTCAGCCGGCATGGCCATTCATAAATCCGAGGGTCTTGTGCCGATCAATGATAAATGCGAATCAAACATTCCGGGTCTGTACGCAGCCGGCGATGCTCTCGGCTCTTACATGGCCGGAGCTATTTACACCCAGATTGGCTCATCATTAGCTGGTTCAGCTGTGCAAGGCGCCATTGCGGCGGAGGCAGCCGCGGAATACGCCAATAATATAGAATTGCCAGCCATCACAAAATCTAAACAGGAAAAAGTGCAGCAAGAAATTCTTGCACCTCTGAAGCGAGAGTCGGGATACAACCCTGCCTGGGTGACGCAAACTCTGCAGGGCATTATGATCCCAAATTTCATCATTTACATAAAAAAGGAGAATCTGTTAAAAGCGGCTTTGGTATATGTAGAAGAATTGCGCGATCATCACTTACCTATGCTCAAAGCCGCTGATTTACACGAACTGCGATTGGCGCACGAAACAGCAAATATGGTTGTCAGCGCTGAAATGAAACTCAAAGCCTCAATCATGCGCAAGGAAAGCCGCTGCAGCCATTACCGGTTGGATTATCCCGAGATGGATGACGAAAACTGGCGCGCCTGGATCAATATTTACAAAGGCACAGATGGCGTAATGAAATTTGAAAAACAGCCATTTGATGATTTGTAATCTTTAGCACAAAGACATTATTTTATTTAACGCAGAGTTAGGGATTTAAAATCTCTGTGGTTCTCTGCAACTTCGCGTCTCTGCGTTTTGAATCTTGAAAATATGATAATAACTCTGAAGGATTCGGAATCGTTTGTCAGAGTTGACACTACCGAGTAAAACAAAAGGAGAATACAATGATTAATTTGAAAAGCAGGTGAAAGCTCTATTAAACGATGAGTAAAAAATAAACTTTGATGAATTCATGAAAAAACGCGGTCCACGGCGCGAAGGACAAAGACCGAGGGGTTAATGGCGTTATAAAAAGAAAATTCTCCAGAAGTGCATTTGAAGTTCAGCTGGATAGTTATCTAACAATTGCCTTGCTAAACAAAACGATAGAACTACCTCATCTTGAACAAAGTCCTGTATTGAAAAATGATGCAGGGCTTTATTTATAACAGTTTAGCGTGCTTTACTTGCAGTTGCAGTCTCCGTGACTGCGCTTAAAATCTCACCATATCCTGCCAACCGGATAATCATCAAAGGCCTTGTCTTTGCTTATAACAGGTATGTCTTCCACAATTGCCTGAGATATAATGAGTCGATCAAACGGATCTTTGTGATTAAATTCCAGATTTTCCAACTGATAAAGATGATTGAGCTCAATGGGCAGGATGTCAATTTTGTTTCCCCTCACATGATCTGCAACAAACCCGGAAAGTGTTCCCGGTATTTGCAATTTCTCACCACCTTTCTTGATGGCAATTTCCCAGATACTGGCAACACTCAAAAATATCGTATTGTCTTCGTTTAAAAAAACATCTTTTATGCCATTTCCCAATTGTGGAGAATCATCAATGAGCCACAAGAGCGCATGGGTATCCAATAAATATTTCAAAACATATAGTCCTTAAATTCATCCATTGGTTCATCAAAGTCATTTGATATATGAATTTGTCCCTTTGCAGATCCCAGCTTTCGTTTTGGTTTGAATTCAGGAATATGCACCAATCTGGCGACAGGTTTATTGCCTTTTGCAATAATTATTTCCTCACCGGCGCTTACTTTGGCAATGAGTTTTGAAAGATGTGTTTTTGCTTCATGAATATTGACTTGAATCATGATAAATTTTCCCGCCTTTCAGCTTAGTTTAGTTATATGACTAAGTTAACTTCAACAAGGATAGATGCAAGCGTTTTTATCTCAGAATTAATTATTGTGATTTGCAAAAGTAATGTTCGATACCCGCCATTTCCCTTCCGCATCAAAAAAAATAAATCCCTCCGCAAGTTTTTTCCCGCGATGGCGTCCTAAGAAGTAAAGAAAGATTAACTTATTCAAAGTAGAGGTAAAGCGGATGAAAATGGTCAACATGTTTAGAATCTTGTCACTTTGGGCGCTATCCACGCTACATGTTTTTGGTCAGGATTTTTACGACATCAACACCATCAACACAGTGGAAATAACTTTTACAGAATCCAACTGGGATTATTTACTGGACAACCTGTATGCTGCCGGAAATGAAGACCGGTTGCTGGGATCAGTCGTCATTAACGGAGTTAAGTACGACAGCGTTGGGGTGCGGTATAAAGGCAACAGCAGCTACAACGCCAACCAGATTAAAAATCCATTAAACATTAAACTCGACTATACGATCAAAGATCAGGAACTCCAGGGTTATGGCACCCTAAAACTGGCAAATGCTTATAAAGATCCAAGTTTTGTCAGGGAAGTTTTGAGCTATGAAGTTGCCAGAAATTACATGCCCGCAAGTCAGGCAAATTTTGCAAAAGTTTATATCAATGACACTTATTTAGGGCTTTATTCCAATGTACAGGATGTTGACAAGCACTTTGCCAGCAGTCATTATTATAGCAGGAACAATTCCTTTTTTAAAGGGGAATTAACAAACGACAGTCCTCAAAATGTTGTAAAAATATGGGGTTATTTTGGGGAGGATTCAGCCAGTTATGCAGCTTACTACGAACTGGAATCTGACGATGGGTGGGCCGACCTGGTCAACTTTCTTGATGTATTGAACAACAACACTGAATCAATGGAAGAAGTATTGAACGTCGACCGTCATCTATGGATGCTGGCGTATGACATTCTGTTTGTCAATTTGGATTCTCCAGTCAATTTTGCTCACAATTATTATTTATATCAAGACGACGCCGGACGGTTTAATCCGATTATTTGGGATTTGAATGAAAACTTCGGTGTTTTTTCCATGCTTCTAAGTAGCAGCTCTTTAACGACTTATACCATGCAGCGACTCGATCCGTTTTTAAATTCAACGAATAGCAATTTTCCGATAATCAATAAAATACTCAGCGATCCAACTTATAAAAAAATG
>QQUM01000671.1 GCA_008501545.1 Calditrichota bacterium | reverse complement strand
GGCACTGCCTGCAGTAAGTACGTCATTTTGCTGCGCCGACCTTTGGTTCGGCATGTTTCTAGCCGATACGAAGTACGGCGAAGCAAAATCCATACACCTGTAACAACAACCTGGAGCTCATTTTTAAATTGTTATAATGACAACGTCTAACGTCCAACGTCTAACGTTTAACCTACGACGTTCGACTTAAAAAATTAAAATAGAAATCCCTGAATACGAATGAACAAAGATTCCAAAATATACGTTGCCGGTCACACCGGCCTTGTCGGTTCCGCGATCATGCGCAAACTCGAAACCGAAGGCTACAAGTTCGTAGTCAGAGCTTGCTCTGCCGAACTCGACCTCCGCAACCAGCAACAGGTCAATGCCTTTTTCGAACGCGAGAAACCCGAATACGTCTTCCTCGCGGCAGCCAAAGTTGGCGGTATAATGGCCAACAGCACCTATCCGGCGGAGTTTATTTACGACAACCTGATGATTGCCACCAACGTCATTCATGCCGCATACAAGTTTGGTACAAAAAAACTGCTCAATCTGGGCAGCTCGTGCATTTACCCGAAAAATGCACCGCAGCCTTTGAAGGAAGAATACCTGCTCACGGCACCGCTGGAGCCGACTAACGAGCCCTATGCCATCGCGAAAATTGCCGCCATTAAACTCTGCCAGTCCTATAACCGGCAATACAGCACCAATTTTATTTCCGCTATGCCGACCAACCTTTACGGCCCCGGTGATAATTTTGACCTGGAAACATCTCATGTCCTGCCGGCGATGATTCGCAAATTCCACGAAGCCAAGATTAACAAGGCGCCGAAAGTGACACTCTGGGGCACCGGCGCCCCACGCCGCGAATTTCTCCATTCCGACGATCTCGCCGATGCACTGCTGTTTCTCATGCATAATTTTGATGCGAGCGGCGAAGCTGATTTTGTCAATGTCGGCACAGGTGAGGATATCAGTATTAAAGATTTGGCGAAGTTGGTGCAGGAAACCGTTGGTTATGAGGGTGGTGTTGTCTGGGATACAAGCAAGCCGGACGGGATGATGATGAAAGTTTTGTATGTACGAAAAATCAATGAGTTGGGTTGGACTCATTTCATTTCGCAGGCTGAAGGAATTAAAAATGTTGCACTCGGCATGTATTAACAAAATAATTTTAGGCAGTCAAACCAAGAAGTCATAGATAAATCTATATCGATATTTTTGAAACAAGACTTCATGAGTTTATATATTTTTAAAGTTTGAACAACGGAAAAATTAATGAAACAAACAGTAATTAAATCAGGGAAAATTCTACTAGAAGATGTGCCGTTACCAAAGGTAGGTTCCGGAACCATTGTTATAAAGGTGGCTTATTCCTGTATTAGCCAAGGAACAGAATTGTCTGGTTATGTAAATAGCGGTAAAAGTAAAGTAGAAAAGATTACTGA
Source organism: Calditrichota bacterium (assembly GCA_008501545.1). Taxonomy (GTDB): domain Bacteria; phylum Zhuqueibacterota; class Zhuqueibacteria; order Zhuqueibacterales; family Geothermadaptataceae; genus Bioreactorimicrobium. The sequence continues at coordinate 2,262 of QQUM01000671.1, read as the reverse complement.
TATTGTTAAAAAAAATCCTGAAAAAATAAATAAAGCCATTGATAAAGTAAAATCTGATGGTTTGATGTCTGTTTTAAAAAAAGTAAATAACAGTACAAAAGAAAATGACTCATTGATCCCAACAGGATATAGCGCAGCGGGTGAAGTAATCGAAATAAGTGATGAGATCGATGATATTTCAGTCGGTGATTTAGTTGCATGTGCAGGCGCCGGAGTAGCGAACCATGCAGAATATGTTAATGTACCACGAAATTTAGTAATGAAATTGCCGGAAGGCCTCGATTGTAAACGAGCTGCAACCGTAACTTTGGGAGGAATTGCGTTACAGGGTGTACGACGGGGCAATTTTAAGTTAGGAGAATTTGTTGCAGTCGTCGGACTCGGTTTTCTTGGCCAACTCACAGTCCAGATGCTTGCAGCTAGTGGTTGTCGCGTTATTGCTATTGATTACAATGAGAAACGAAAAGCGCTTGCACAAAATTATGGTGCTGAGATGACCTTTAATCCTAATACAAACGAAAAACTTGAAAATGAAATATTTCATTATACAAATGGCTATGGGGTTGATGGCGTAATATTTACAGCTGCTACTGACTCAAATCAAGCGCTTTCAACAGCTTTTAAAATGTGCAGAAAGAAAGGGCGTGTCATTTTAGTTGGTGTATCTGGTATGAGAATCGATCGAAATGATATTTATCCAAAGGAACTGGATTTTTTAATATCGACGTCTTATGGCCCAGGTCGTTACGATGATTCTTATGAGTTTGATGGAAATGATTATCCTTATGCTTATGTACGGTGGACAGAGAACCGAAATATGGAGGAATACCTTCGTTTAATTGTAAAAAATTTTATTCATATCGATGAATTAATCCAAAAGATTTATCCCCACTCTGAATCTACAACAGCCTTCAGTGAACTTAATAACAATACTGAAAAACCAATTGTTGCCTTATTTAAATACCCTGAGAAAAATCACACAGATTTATCCCGGAATGTAAATATTCAAACCAAGAAAGTTTCGAAAAAATTGGTCAATGTTGCTGTTGTTGGTGCAGGCAACTTTGCAAAAGGGACGCATTTACCAAATCTAAAAAAATTAAGTAATAAGTATAATATTTATGCCATTGTTTCTCATAATCCTTTAAATGCTAAAGATACTGCACTTAAGTTTGGCGCTAACATCGCATCAACAGATTATGATGCGATATTAAAGGATGAAAATGTTGATTTAGTTATGATTTGCACTCGTCATAATTTGCATTCCGAATTTTCTATTAAGGCTCTCAAATCCGGTAAGGCGGTCTTTGTTGAAAAACCAATGGCCATAAATCAAGCTGAGTTGGATGAGTTGGTAAAAACGATTCGAGAAACAAAACTCCCCTTTATGGTAGGTTTTAATAGGCGGTTTTCTCCTTTTGCCAAAGAAATTAAAAAGCATACTAAAAAGCGCATAAACCCATTGATGCTATCGTATCGAATGAATGCAGGATACATTCCGCCCGATGCTTGGGTTCATAAAGATGGTGGTAGAATTATTGGGGAAGCCTGCCACATTATCGACCTGTTTAATTATTTTACAGAATCAGAAATTGAATCTGTTTCTTCAGATAAAATCAATCAACAGACAAAAGCACTTTCTTCTGAAGACAATGTGTCTATTAATTTGAAATATAAAGATGGATCGGTTGCTAATCTTATTTATACTGCGATTGGAAATAAAAATTTTCCAAAAGAAAGTTTAGACGTTTATTTTGATGAAAAAATAATAACAATGAGAGATTATGTGAAAGCTGCGGGCTTTGGATTTAAATTTAATGAAATTAATCTAAAACAGCCTGATAAAGGTCATCTACACGAGTTAATAGAATTTCATGATGCTCTTGTTGGCGAAACAAAAAAAATACCTATTGAATTAAATGATATGGTTCAAACAACTAAAGCAACATTTTTGGTTAATTATGCATAAGATTAATATTTATGGAGTTTACCCTCCACCCTTTGGTGGAATTTCAATACATATTAAACGATTTGTTAAATATTTAGAGAATGAAAATTATAATTTTGAATTTTATCAGTCAAATACAAATCACAATGAATATAATAATGTTCGTTTTAGGCGATTTATTCTATCCCATATAAATTTTCAAAAAGAAATAATTCATTTACATGGATTTATTTCTGGTAGAAGGGCACTGCTTTTATTATTACTGAGAATTTTTTTTAGAAAAAAAAGAATTGTTACAATTCACAATAATCGAT